>PBYL01000393.1 GCA_002729595.1 Thalassovita sp.
TATTATGACAAAATATACCAACGAGTTAGATGAGACTTACATTTCTTATTCGGGTACAACGAATCTTACTACCAGAAACGATTATGTAAGAATTGATGGGCCATCTGTTTGGATAGAATACTCTTGCCAAAATGGAGTAATCTTATCTGGCACACACCCACACTCAGTTTGGAGAGATAAATTAACTGATTACGGAGGAAACTAATCAATCGCAAATAGTAATCAAATTCAAAAAAACAAAACATGAAAGGTTTCAGAAATATATTGAATTTGTTACTTCTGTCTGTCTTTACCCTCGGGTATTGGCAGGCAGAAGCACATCCAATGCCTAATACAGTGATCAATTTATCGGTGCTTGATGGTGTAGTGAAAGGTGAAGCCAAGATTCCTTATCTTGAAATTGAAACGGCTATAAAACATAACATAGATGATATGAACAGTGCAGAAATACATCAGTATTTTATTGATCATATTGTTGCTGTTTCTGATAATAACAACTGGAAAACCGAGATTGAAAACATCGAAGTGATAAAAGATACAGATCCATTTGTGGGTGAATACAAAGAAGTAATTCTTCATTTTAAACTCACTCCTCCAGATGTAAGCCAGCTTAGAAACTTCACTTTCGATTACGATGCGGTAATCCATCAGGTGGTGACACATCAAATTCTGGTGTTCTTAAAATCTGATTGGGAAAATGGACTTTTAGAAGAAGACAAATCGATGCCGATTGGTGTGATTAAAATGGATGTGAAGTCTGGAAACATTTATCCGCTAGAAGTCAATTTAGAAAAAGGTAGCTGGTTACAAGGTGCTAAAGCCATGTTTATGTTTGGGATGAAACACATTCAAGAAGGTCTGGATCATATTCTGTTTTTGTTAACTCTTTTACTCATTGCTCCTTTAGCGATAGATCATAATCATTGGTCTGGTTATCAAGGGATTAAATACACTGTTGTGAGATTTCTAAAAATCAGTTTTGCTTTTACTGTTGGCCATTCGATTACTTTACTGGCAGGTAGTTTAAACATAATTGATTTTAGAGTACAGTATATTGAAGTGTTAATTGCACTTTCCATTTTTATTTCTGCGATTAACTGCATAAAGCCAGTTTTCTTTAAGAAAGAAATATTGATTGCTGGTGGTTTTGGATTGATTCACGGATTAGCATTTTCACTTTCCCTTTCTGGAATGGACTTGAATTTTGGTAGCAAGATGTTAAGCATACTTGGCTTTAATCTGGGTATTGAAGCAATGCAGATTATAATTATGCTTTGCTTCTTCCCTATTTTATTAGTTAGCAAATGGAATTTTTACACCATAGTTAGAGGTGCATTTGCTATTTGCACAATGGTAGTTTCTATTGCTTGGGTGGTGGAACGCATCAGCAATCACGAAAACATCATTACAGCTTATGTGAATTCTCTGTTGTAAATAATAGATATAACACGAATAGATTTTGGATTTCTGTTCGTGTTTTATCCTTTTAATATTTTATTGAAATAAGGGGAATCGTTCCACCTAATTTTTTTGTATTTAAAACCTTTTTGCAATTCTTCTGGCAAGCTATCCCAAATTGCCTGGCTCATTTTTTCTAGCAACAACTTTTTAGAAAATGTATCTGCCACTACCAAACTGATTTCTCGTACCGGTTTAGGTTCTTTAAATGGTTTATACATAGGATTTTGCTGTTCGTTGAGAATAGACAATTGAGGCAAAATAGCAAAACCCAATTTAGCTCTTACCAGATTTTTTAATGTTTCAATCGAATTGATATCGTAGCTAAACTGCTCTTTAATTTGCTTGTCATTTTTTAATTCACAGATGTCTAATAACTGTGCATTGTAGCAATATTCATCTTGCAACAGCAGTAATTCCTTTTGATCACTTGGCCGCATCTCATAAAATTGTTCAGTTACCAATGGATGGTCTTGATGCAAATAGGCTACGAATGGCTCATGGAAAATGGTAAATTCTTTAAGGTTTGCATTGCCTGTTGGCGTTGCCATTAATGCTAGATCGAGCACTCCCGTTTCTACATCATTCATCAACTGAAAAGTAGAAGCCTCTTTGATGATAAACTTTACCTTAGGTACAGAAGCTTTCAAATTATTGATAAACATCGGCACCAGATATGGCGATAGCGTAGAAATTACTCCAACCTTAACAGTTCCTTCAAGTTTATTCTTCTCATTAATTACATAATCGCGGATTTCATCCACTTCTCTGAGTATTTTCTTGGCTTTGTTGATGATCTCTACTCCTACTGCGGATGGTTTTAGTGGCACTTTAGACCGATCAAAAAGTTTGATGCCTATTTCTTCTTCCAGATTTTTAAGCTGAATAGTGAGCCCCGGTTGAGAAACCATGCAAGCTTCTGCAGCTCTGGCAAAATGTCTTTCTGCATCTAAAGTAACTATGTATCTGAGTTGCTGTATCGTCATGATTATAAATAATATTTATAAAGATAAAAAAATATCAATTTGACTTATAATCACTAGCCCACTAATTTTGATTCATCAATAAAAAAAACAGAAACATAAATCGAAATAAAGACTCTAAATTAATTTAATCATGAAATTCACAAGAAAAGCAAATGCCAACTGGAAAGGTACTGGAATGGAAGGTAAAGGTACAATTAGTACACAAAGCACTACTTTGAACAACACCCAACTTTCTTTTAAAACAAGATTTGAAGAAGGTGTTGGCACCAACCCAGAAGAGTTAGTTGCAGCTGCACATTCAGGCTGTTTTACTATGCAGTTAAGTTTTCTTTTGAGTGAAAAAGGTTACACTCCTGGAAACCTTGACACTGAAGCAAAACTTACTTTTGAAGATGGAACCATTACAAAAATACAATTGGAGCTAGTGGGACAAGTAAATGGAATTGAAGAAGAAGAATTCATACAAATTGCACAGAAAGCAAAAGAAATTTGTCCGATATCTAAGCTTTTAAATACAGAAATCACACTTACTATCAAGCTAGTTTAATTATCACAAAGCAACATCAAAACGAGCCTAATCGGCTCGTTTTTTATTTGTACAAATCTCCATTTAAATATTTAAGACCAGAGTCGATAATAACCGTTACGATTTTTTTACCGGGTCCAATTTTCTTCGCTCTTTGTAATGCTGCCCAAACATTTGCCCCAGAAGTAATTCCTCCAAAAATGCCTTCTTTTCTAGCAAGCTCGTTGGCAGTAAAATAAGCATCTTCATCTTTCACAGAAATTACCTCATCGATCAAATCTGTTCTTAAAATATTGGGTATAAAGGATAAGCCTATGCCTTCTAATTTGTGTTTGCCACTGGTATCTCCCCCAGAAATATTTCGAACATGATAAGGTTCAACGGCAATTGTTCGCATTGTTGGAATTTGCTCTTTTAAAATTTCTGCATTACCAGAAATACAACCGCCTGTACCAACAGAAGCTACAAACTCATCGATATCTGTTCCCAGATCTTTTAATATTTCCTTGCCCATTGCATGATAACCTTTTTTATTATCAGGATTATTAATTTGGTTAGGCCAAAAAGTACCAGTTTCTTGTATCAATTCTTTGGCTCTGGCTATCATCTTGTTCAACACATCAGCTGTTAACACACCATTTTCTGCATGTATTATTTCAACCGTTGCACCAAATGCCCGCATTGTTTGCAGCTTCTCTTCAGAAAATCCATTAGAAGATACAAAATGCGCTTGATAACCTTTTGTTGCACAAACCATAGCCAATGAGCTTCCAGTACTTCCACCTGTATATTCAACCACTTTATCTCCCGGTTTCAACTCTCCTCTTCGCTCTGCACCTTCGATCATTGAAAGTGCCATTCGATCTTTCATACTACCTGTAGGGTTAGCCCCTTCGAATTTCACATAAACATCAGCACTGTCAGGTGTGGTAAGTTTTTCTAATTTGATTAAAGGAGTATTGCCTATAACAACCATAGCTTACAAAAATTAATGATTCACTTAATTTGATTTATTGTAGATGAGAAATTTTACTTATCGAGTTGTTCTACTACCCTGTCTTTAAAACTCTTTTCGAAGTGTTGCTTTTCAAACTCTTTGAGTGCAGACATAAAATGAGCATTATCTTCTAACATTTGCTGCACCGCTTTTTGACCAGCATCCCAAACTCTCTCAAACTTTGGCAACATGTTATGAGCTTTCTCTGAAAGACAAACTAGTTTTTTTCGATTATCAGTTTCATCAGGTTGAATGGCAACATATTCTTTTTGAGCCATCTTATTAATCATCTTGGTTAATGCAGGTTTAGAGATGTTTAACTTTCTAGCCAACTCTATCATAGAAATCTTCTCTTCTTCTTTCAAGATTAAAAAAACAAGATGCCAACTTGGTTCTATATCAATGCCTTCAATCGCATACAATTCTTTGATGCTATAAAATAAAGAATCGCTTAACCTTTTGATTCTTGCTGTTACCCCTAAAAACTCTAATTCTCTTAAAAAATCTTGATTCACGGCTCAAATAGTTAACTGGTTAACAAATATAACAATTTAGTTAACTAGTTAACTAAATTGTGGTTTTTTTTCGCTCATAAGCATAAAAAAGCTGAGAAAGCATAATCTAATATTGATTTATACCTTCCCAGCTAAATACCTTTTTAAGCATCTTACAAACTCTCAGGACTTATAGGTCCATAAACTGCATCTCTAAATTTCTTATGAACTACACCTTGGAAAGGCATAATTTGCACAAAAAGCACAGCTGTTAAGTCATTTTCTGGATCGACCCAAAACAAAGAACTCGCTGCACCATCCCAGAAAAACTCTCCTACTATACCATTCATTTCTTCTGGTGCCATAGGTGGCTCTGTACGAACGGCAAAATCAATCCCAAAGCCTACTCTGCCCTTACTTGGTAACCAAAGACTATCCTCAACTGGTGGTAAATGATTGGTCGCCATCTTTTTCACAGTCTCGGGTTTCAAAATAGTTTTGCCATTGTAAGTTCCTTCGTTCACAAGCATTTGAGCAAATGTCATATAATCATCTATGGTAGATTTTAATCCCCAACCTCCCGGTTTCAGTGGCCAGTGGTCGTAATTGATGGTGTGAATACGCTCATCAGGAATTCTACTTAGACTTGTATCTGTCTTATAATAAATGGCAGCAACCCTGTCTCTTTTATCTTCTGGCACAAAATAACTTGTTTCAGACATACCTAAAGGATCGAGTACTACTTCTTTCATGTACTCATCGAATGGTTTTCCAGCTAATTTTTCAGCAAGATATGCTTGCACATCTACAGAAATGCCATATTCCCAACGCTGACCAGGCTGATACCCAAGCGGTAATTTGCTGAGTTTACTAGCCATGTCAGTCAAAGTGGTTTCCATGTTCAGCAAGTCTGCTTCTTGAGATGCTTTATCTAAACCTAAATCAGCTCGTGTAGAGAATCCGGCAGTATGTCTAGTTACATCGGCAATGGATATTGCTCTGTTGGCAGGTTCCAAAATCATATTTCCTTCATCATCCAAACCTGTTGCTACTTGCATTTCTGCAAACTCAGGCGCGTATTTAGCCAATGAATCTTCCAACTTAAATAAGCCTTTTTCATACAGCGTCATTAAGGTTGTACCTGTAATTGGCTTGGTCATAGAGTAGATGGTAACTATCGTATTTCGATCCATAGGTACACCTGCTTCACGATCTGCATAACCATAAGCATTGAAATAGGCCTCTTTACCTTTCTCAAAAATTAAAGCCGATACTCCGGCAACAATGCTGTCTTGTACAAAAGATTGGAGAGTGGAATCTAGCCGATTTTTAGCCGATTGGTCAATAATTGAATTTTGCTCTGTTTCTGTTGTTTCAGTTGGGTGCTGACATGCATAAAGGGCAGCAAGTACACCTAAGAAGTAAATTGTTTTTTTCATCTTCTATTTTTAAAAAATCAAGTTTACACAAAGTACGAATATCATTTTACTTTGCAAAATACGATATGTACTAAAAATAGAGAATGTTTAAGTGTGCATTTAATGCCAATAAATGTAATAGACAAACAAAGTACAGCAGGAATTTTCGAAGAATTGAAGCTTTCTTATAATCTGCAAAACACAATGTGTGGAAATTAGATTTCGACTATCTAATTCGATGTTGATAAACATGAACAAATTTTCAACTATTGGCTTCTAATTCTAAATAAATAAACTTTTAAAGTATAAAATGCATTGATATATAGAAGCTATATGGTAAAACACCATTTATAAACAGGTATATAAGCTGAGTCTTGTAACACTTGTTTGTGTGATTGTAAATGGCATTATATTTCATCTAGGTGAAAATTTTACTGGTAAAATAGCGATAATTGTTAAAAGTTAATTGAAAGTTTACATTAGCTGTGAACTTTCTGTATATTGAAAATTGTTTAAGGATACTAAAACCAGTTTTAACCTAGCATATAAATTATTATATTTACGTGTTAAAACATATAAATAAAGAGGGCTATATGGAACTTTCAAAAGTTAAGAAAATATCAAAAGCATTAGCGGATGATAACCGCTTGAAAGTTTTACTTGCGTTGGGGAAACAGGCTAGTTGTTTACAATGCACAGATATATATAAAATGGTAGATTTGGCACAACCATCAGTTTCGCATCATATGAAACAGCTTTTAGATGCCGATCTAGTTACCTATACTAAAGATGGAAGACACGTTAGATACAACCTTAACAAAGAAGTTTTGGGCGATTACATATCCTTTTTGGAAAGATTAAAAGATTTTTAAAAAAAATTTACATAGATATATTGAAATATTTCGATATATCTATATATTTGCCTCACAATACAATTATTACTACGAATTAATATAAGCAAGGCAATTAATTATTACAGAGAATAAAGTACAGCTTTATGCTCTTTTTACTTATCCTAAATCTTCAACTATCAAAATGTTTGATTTGAATGCTATCTGTAAAGAGGTTTAACAGTCTAGTTTTCAATCAGCTATAATTATTTAAAATTTATAAACCTGTTAAAAAGGTGAATGCATGTATTAAATATTAGATGAGTAAAAGACTCATTTGCAAAAGGTGAATGCATGTATTAAATATTAGATGAGTAAAAGACTCATTTGCAAAAGGTGCATTTTATTCAAGAAATAATTGATGGATAAAATAACATGCATTCAAAAATTACTAATACTTAAATCGAACCATCTAAAACTGATTATAAACCATGTTTAGCTTAAATTTCAAAAAAGTAGTCTGTTAGATTTTTTAATCATCAAGCTCAATTAAAAATCAAATTAGTACACAATCTATTAAGGCAAACCTCCAATAGTGTTGCCATGGGATTGTATTATCTACTCATTAAAGAATCATTTGAATTATGATGTAGCTTAGATTTCAAAAAGCAAGATTAGTACATAGCAAAATGCAAATTGTTTGATTTATACAACTATCAGTTTGAATTTTATTAACCATACCCTACTTGCAGAATTTACTTTTGCATTGAAGATTACAAAACCTAGGGAACATTAAAAGACGAACTCCTTAAACAACATTGCTTTGCTACAATTCATAAAATAGATTTTAAACTTAAGTAACCACAATTTTTAAGAGGTAAAAACCTCCTGATATAAAATGCTACCTTAAGTAGGCTGGCATCGTATTGCCTTTATTTTATTGTTTGGAATCCGGTATCCATCTTATAAAAATGGCATCAGAACTATCAAACTATCTTAATAATTAATAGCGATTAGCTATTGAAGTCAACTTATTAAATATAATGGTGTTAAAAATGGAAATCTCAAAACAAGGAACTTTATTAAAAAATCCTATCAATATATTATTAATGCTTTCTGGACTTGTATTAATTGGCTGTAGTTCTGCCAATAGTCCAGATAGTGCTCCAGCATCGTATCTAACTGTGCCAGTGGCACATCCCATCAAAATGAATGTAACTGAGTGGGATGAATACTCTGGAAGATTTAGAGCAATGGAACGTGTAGAAGTAAGAGCCCGTGTAAGCGGTTTTGTAGAAGCTGTAAAGTTTAAAGATGGTGATATGGTACACAAAGGTGATGTGTTATTCATAATCGACCAGAGACCGTTTAATATTGCTTTACAACAAGCTAAGGCGCAATTAGAACAAGCTAAAGCGCAAGAAAAACAAGCTCAAAGTTCTTTCGAAAGAGTAAGATCTTTACAAGGTTCTAAGGCTATCTCACAAGAAGAGTTCGATGGCAGAGAACAAGCACTATATGCAGCATCAGCACAGGTTGAAGCAGCTAAAGCGAATGTAAACAATGCAGAACTTAATCTGGAATTTACAGTAGTAAGAGCACCGATCTCTGGTAAAGTGAGTGAAGATTATGTAAACGCGGGTAACTTAATTAGTGGTGGAACTGATCAGGCA
This sequence comes from Thalassovita sp., assembly GCA_002729595.1. GTDB lineage: Bacteria > Bacteroidota > Bacteroidia > Cytophagales > Flammeovirgaceae > Chondrinema. Next base: position 8,383 of record PBYL01000393.1, read on the forward strand.
ACATTGCTCACAACGATTGTTTCGCTAGACCCAATCTATTTTTACTTCGAAGGTAGCGAGTCTGCATTCAACAAATATTCTAGCTACAACGAGGGAAACATAGAAGGCTCAAGAGTAACCGTACAGCTTTTGGGCGAAGAGGAGTTTACCCACGAAGGCAAACTGGATTTTACAGACAACGAGGTGGACTTGGGTACAGGAACGATACAGGCAAGAGCAATTTTACAAAACTCAGATTTTGCGATTGAGTCTGGAATGTTTGGTAGCGCTAGGCTAGCTGGAACAGGTGAACACGAAGCGATTCTAATACCAGATGCTGTTATTGGAACAGATCAATCGCAGAAAATTGTGTTCGTTTTAGCCGACAGTAACAAAGTACAAGCAAAGCCAGTGCAACTGGGTCCATTGTATAATAAAGACCTAAGAATTGTAAGAAGTGGCCTAAATGCTGATGATCAGATTATTACCGGAAACATCTTGAAAATCAGACCTGGGATGACAGTAGCTCCTGAATCTAGAGAGATTGTAGGACTTACAAAGAACTAAGAATATACCATAACAAGCCATGAAAAATACAGGTTAGAGGTTCTCTTAACCCTGGGAATCTCTTGCCTAAATCTAAAAGAAATAGCATGAAATTTAGTCATACATTTATCGACCGCCCCATACTGGCTTCGGTAATATCTATCTTAATTATCATAATTGGAACGCTGGCTTACTTTTCACTGCCAGTATCTCAATACCCGGAGGTAGCTCCACCAACCATTGTGGTTACAGCGAACTATCCCGGTGCAAGTGCAGAAACGATTTCTAAAACAGTGGCAACTCCACTTGAGCAGGAAATTAACGGTGTAGAAAACATGTTGTACATGCTTTCTCAATCTACAGCTGATGGTGTAATGACCCTAACAGTAACTTTCGAACTGGGTACAGACTTAGATGAAGCGCAAGTACTTGTTCAAAACAGGGTGGCAATTGCAGAACCTCGTTTACCAGAACAAGTGAGAAGAATGGGTGTAACAACCCGTAAAAACTCACCAGACTTAATGTTAGTAATCAACATGTTTTCACCTGATGATACTTACGACCAAATTTACATCGCCAACTATGCTACGTTGCAAGTGAAAGATGTGATCTCAAGAATTAAAGGTGTGGGTAACATGGGGATGTTTGGTGCCAGCGAGTATTCTATGCGTATTTGGTTAAATCCTGATGTAATTGCTTCGATGGATTTGTCTGCTGGGGAAATACTTTCGGCATTAAGGAATCAGAATATTCAAATTGCCAGTGGTAACTTAAACCAACCTCCTACTGGAGACCAGCATGCTTTTGAATTAAGTGTGCAAACAAAAGGTAGGTTGCAAGAGATTGAAGAATTCGAAAACATCATTGTAAAATCTGGTAAAGATGGCAGAATTGTAAGAGTAAAAGATGTTGGCCGAGTAGAACTAGGTGCTGCCAGTTATGCCACCAGAGGATATCTTGGAGATAAAAAAGCAGTTGCTTTGCCAGTATTCCAACGTCCGGGTACTAATGCCGTTGAAACAGCCGATCAGATTAAAGCTACGATGGAAGAGCTTTCTAAGAGCTTTCCTTCTGGATTAGAGTATGATATTGCCTACAATCCAACAAGCTTTATTCAAGAATCTATTGATGAGGTGGGACACACAATTTTTGAAGCGGTAATCCTTGTAATTGTAGTTATTTTGCTATTCCTACAAACTTGGAGGGCGACTATTATTCCAATCTTAGCGATACCAGTTTCATTAATCGGAACATTTGCAGTGATGTCTGCACTAGGTTTCTCATTGAATAACCTAACACTATTTGGCTTGGTACTAGCCATTGGTATTGTGGTGGATGATGCCATTGTAGTGGTGGAAAACATGGAGCTCAACTTGAGTAATGGAATGAGTGTAAGAGATGCAGCTCGCAAAACAATGAGTGAAGTTGGAGGTGCTGTACTAGCAATTGGTTTAGTGTTGATCGCGGTATTTATCCCCACAACTTTCTTAGATGGTATTTCTGGGCAGTTTTACAGACAGTTTGGTGTAACAATCTCTGTTGCTACAATGATTTCAGTATTCGTATCACTGACTTTAAGTCCAGCAATGTCTGCTTTACTTTTAAAAGCGCATAAGAAAGAGGAGCATCATACAAAAAAATCTAAGTTTAAAAATCCATTTACAGCATTCCTCAAATGGTTTGACAGATTTATGGAAAGGCTCTCTAGCGGATATGGTAAATTGGTAAACAAACTGATTAAGTACAGCGCAGCAGTTGGTGTAGTATATCTAGTGTTGATGGTATTCACTGTAGTTGAATTTAATAGAATACCAACTGGTTTTATTCCAGCACAAGATCAAGGTTACTTTATAGTTGCTTTGCAGTTACCTCCGGGTTCATCACTATCTAGAACTGATGAAACCATTCAAAAAGCAATTGATAAATTATTACATACTGAAGGAGTCGTAAACGCCATTGCATTTGCCGGATTTGATGGAGCAAGTTTTACCAATTCATCTAATGCTGCTACCATCTTTACCATGATGGCAGACTTTGATAAGCGTGAAGAAATGGGACTCTCTTATCAAGATATTCTCAATAATATGAGACAAAGCATGGCATCTATTGAAGAAGCTTATGTGGTTGTAATTCCACCTCCACCAGTTCGTGGTATTGGTAATGCAGGTGGTTTTAGAATGATGGTGCAAGACAGACAAGGTCGCGGTGTAGAAGCACTAAAAGATGCTACAACAGAATTAGCAGTGGCAGCAAACCAAGACCCAGCTTTGGCAAACGTTTTCTCATTCTTTAACACCGGAACACCACAATTATATTTTGATTTCGATAGAGTTCGTGCAGAGAAATTAGGTGTACCTGTTGGAGAAGTTTTCAATGCTTTAGAAATATATCTGGGTTCAGCTTTCGTGAACGACTTTAACTATCTAGGAAGAACATTTAGAGTTACAGCGCAAGCAGATGCACCTTTCAGATTAACACCAGATGACATTTTGAGATTAAAAGTGAGAAATAACAATGGTGAAATGGTGCCGATGGGCTCACTAGGTATTTTCAAAAACATTGCAGGCCCTTCTAGAATGCCAAGGTATAACCTCTACCCTGCTTCTGAGCTTGTTGGTGATGTGGTAAAAGGTAAAAGTTCTGGCGATGTAATTTCAGCAATGGAAAAACTCGCCGATAAGGTTTTACCAGAAGGTATCAGTTACGAGTGGACAGAGATTGCTTATCAGCAGAAAAAAATGGGTAATACCGCTGTAATTGCCTTTAGTTTGGCAGTATTGTTTGTATTCCTGTTACTATCAGCTCAATACGAAAGTTGGATTTTACCATTGGCAGTAATTCTAATCGTACCAATGTGTTTGCTTTCTGCCTTAGTTGGAGTTGATATCTCAGGAAAAGACAATAACATACTTACCCAAATTGGTTTGGTGGTATTGGTAGGTTTAGCAAGTAAAAACGCCATTCTAATTGTAGAATTTGCTAAGCAATTAGAAGACCAAGGACGTGCATTGGTAGAAGCAGCCACCGAAGCAGCTAAGCTACGTTTAAGACCTATTTTGATGACTTCTTTTGCCTTTATTCTTGGTGTTGTGCCTTTGGTTACAGCAACCGGAGCAGGTTCAGAGATGCGTCAAGCATTAGGGGTAGCTGTGTTTAGTGGTATGCTAGGAGTTACAGTTTTCGGATTGCTTTTTACTCCTGTATTCTATGTACTCTGCCGCAAACTGGCAACAGTTTCAAAATTCAAAAAAGCTAAAAAAGAACATCTAGTAGAAGCATAAAATCACCCATGATTAATTTGTATTCTTGCCGGGAGTTTGGTGAAAGGCTTACACCTTTTACCACTCCTACTGCAGGAATCCTGAACAATTAAATGTTATGGAAAAAAATATTCAAAAAATAATTCCTGTAGGACTGTTATGGCTATTTAGCATTCCATTATTTGCACAAAATAACGACGATGCCAAATGGAAATGGAATTCAGGAGAGAATGATAAAAGTTACTTAAGTGTAATGAAATTGGGCGATGATACTCTTCGATCTACCCCAGAATTTACTGTTACAGATAACCACCATTGGTGGGAAGCTTTCGGCTATAATACTTTAAATGAATTGGCAAATCAGGCTTTAAATGAGAACCAAAACATTAAAATAGCTAAGAGCCAAACAGGTATTGCTAAAGAAAGAGTAGATGTTGCAAAATCTGGATTTTTCCCTTCAATAAGTGTAAATCCTTCTTTTACTAGACAAGAGTTTTCTGCAAACAGGCCTATGCAGTTTGATATTGCCGCACAAAGAGTGCAAACCAATACTTACTCTATACCAGTAAATTTGAGTTATGAGGTAGATATTTTCGGCAAAATTAAAAACTCTGTTGATGCATCCAGATACAATTACGAAGCTACTGCTGCCAGTCAAGAGAATATGACTTTATACATCACTTCTGAAGTGAGCAGAAACTTCATTCAATTAATTACGCTGGATACTGAGACTAAAATTCTGGAAAGAACAGTCAGCACCAGACAAGAAAACCTTGAAATAGTAGAGACCAGATATAATGCTGGTTTAACTAATGAAATTGATTTACAAAGGGCAAAAACAGAGCTTTCCTCTGTGGCTGTCCAGTTAAAGAGCAATCAGCTGCGAAGAACGGAAATTGAACTTGCCTTGGCTTCTTTGTGTGGTCGGCCAGCAAGTTCTTTCTCCATTCCTAAAACAGGAATCGAGTATCTCGCTCCGCAGATAAACCCTTTACAATCTGAATCACTTGCTACCAACAGACCAGACTTAAAAGCTGCTGGTTTGAGTATTCAGGCTTATGAAGAGCAATTGAAAAACAGTAGAAAATCGCTATTACCTTCATTGTACTTAGATGGATCAGCAGGTTTAGTTTCTGGTAGTGCAGATCATCTATTTGAAGAAAATAGCCGAGCTTGGTTAGCCGGTGCTACACTTGCCATTCCGGTTTTTGAAGGCGGAAAAAGACGTTCGCAAGTTTCCATCAGTGCTTTACAAAAACAAGCAGTGGTAGAAGATTACAAACTTCAAGAGCAATTAGCTAATGAAGATGTTGAAAGAGCTTTATCAAATTTGTTGAGAATAAATGAGCAATTAACTGCACAGCAGGAGTTCTTAAATGCTGCGCAAATGGCAGCAGAACTTTCTAACCAAAGATACCTAAAAGGACTCGTAACCTATCTTGAGGTTGTAGATGCTGAAAGAATTGTGCTGGAAGCAGAAAGGATGTCGGTTCAACTTTTAGGAGAGCAACTGCTAAGTACGGTTAACCTCATTGTTGCCAGTGGAGGCGATAAAGGGATAGTAGAATTTAATAGATAACACCCATATGTCTTAAATAAGGAATTCCCATATGCTTTCCTTATTTTGGATTTTACCTGTAGTCGTAAAGCCTTCACTCTGTGAAGGCTCTACCTTTTTTATATCAAGTAATTTGATAAATCTGCACGGCTAATTTATGCCTGTGGCTATAGAATAAGTAAATCTTTTTATCGCAAGAATCTTTACAAATTCTATCTGTTTCAAACTCAGATACAAACAACATCGGATAGCCATCTGGGTCGAGCGGTGTTTCATTACTTTGCCACCAATGCGGCTCACCTCCAAAAATCAAATCGTCAGGATCAAAATCGCTCTGCCCTTTTAAGAAAGTTTCTTTTGACTTCGCATACGTTTCTTTGGTTTGTCGATGGTATTCTTTCCACTCATCAGTTAGATCGAAATATTGCAAGTCTGTTTTAAACCTGTACTTGCCATCTACAAGATCGAATGCAATCATGTAATCTTTGCAGTAATTGTTATAGTGCTTTACAGTATCGGTATTGTAGGGGTCTTCGTTAAACTGAATCATGTGGATTGTTTCATTACCCCATCTTTCGTCTACATCACTCAACTTCACGGAATATACAGGAAAAAATACGTCTTCATAACCTTTGTTATCCGGTACAAATACATCGTTAATCTCCGGAAACATATCGACCGTAAAATCGTCTGTCTGGACTTTCATAGTATTATATAATTAGCAATTAGTTATTAAATGTGAGTTGTGTTATTAAGGCTCTTGTATTGAGTAACGATATGTTTTGCAGTTTTTGTAATTTCATTATATCAAAATCTCGCAGTTGGGTAAAGCTTCTTTTACTTCGTCTGGAATTTTAAAAAAGGGAAGAATTGTATGAATATGATTATTTTCAGCATTAAATCTCAAATCCAATACTTTTAAGTTCTTCAATGCAATTACTTCTGTTGGAAAAGTTGTAAAGAAGTTTCTAGATAAATCTAGTTTTTCAAGCTTGTGCAATTTTTCAATTGCTTTTGGTAGAGAAGTTAAATGATTAATTGAACAATCTAGCTCAACCAAATCTGTGAATTTGCCAATCTCCTTTCTCAAAGTTTTCATTTTTACATTATGCAATTGGAGTTTATCTACCTTGTAAAATTCCAAAAAATCATCTGGAAGTTTTGTATTATTACTACCACCATAATTTAAGATTTCATCAGAACTCACATCCTTATAATTTTTATATCCGAGAGCTGCTGTCCAATTTAATTGACCATCAGTATACACTAATTCTATCGCCTTTTTGCGCCATTCGTTACCTGGCTTTGCATTTTCAATGGTATACCTCAAGCCTTTTTGTATTCTTTTGAATAGCTGAGTTGAAAACTCAAAACAAATCTCTTGTCCCCACTTCTTTTCTACTTTCTTTAATTTGCTATTAATCTCAAACTCTTTCAGCTTTTGGGGATTCGGTAAACCAGTTAAATCTTTCACCGCATTCTGCATTTCTGCTGGTGCATTTACTTGTAAAAGTTTTCTAATTTGCGTTCGTATCTTGGCAGTTCCATGCGTTTTTTGCCAATAAAATAAATCTGGTATTACCGACTTAGGAACTCCACCAGATTTTAAGATTTCTAAAGCAATCAATACATTTTCTTCATCAGATGAGCCTAACAATTCTTTAAGATTATCCACCATGCCACCATCTTCAGAATCACTTTCTTCGAGTATTAAAAATCCCGGGTTTTGAGAGTTGTAATAATCTGTAAATTGTACTTCTGAAATGAATTTAGCCTCAATTTCTCCTTCAACATTTCCAGCCTCTTTTGGCAAGTTACCAATTATAATATGAGTGACTTTATTAGAATATTTCGCAGTATATTTTACACCAATCTCTTTTGCTTTATCTCTAATTTCAGTTTTCTTCTGAGTAGTTTTTCCCATCACCATTAGCACAGAGTTTTTATCCAATACTTTTTCTGGCGAACCATCTTCCATATAGTTCATTAACCTTTTCGCCAGTACATCTTGCAAAGATTTATAAGCTATAGCCAAACCTTCTAATGTTTGCTTTTTTGATGTTTCAGGTATATCATTTATGGAATTGCTATTTACGATTTCATGGAAAAACCATGTTTTCGATTCGAGTGAGATTCCAGATTTATCAATCGCTAAAAGTAATTGGCTAAAATCTGATTCAGAATTAGTAATGCCGTTAAGTGATAGTTCGTATTGAGAGATTTTCGTAGTCATTTTAAGATCTTTTAAGTCAATGATTTTTCGTTTTTCAGCACTCCACCAGAAAAATATTTGCGCTTTAATTTTGGTAGAACGCTCAAATCTGCATTCACCTTTATCGGTTTCTTATTGTAAATATTGATGGTTTTTAGCTGAATAAGTTGGGTGATCTCTTCTGGCAATTCTTCTAAGTTATGTGCATCTAATGTTAAGTCGCTTAACCTTTTAAGCTCGAAAATTTCTTTTGGAAACTCTTTCCCTCTAAAATCTCTAATTACCAATTCTTTTAAGGTAATATGCTGAGCAAGGCTTTTTGGCATTTGCTCAATAGGAGACGTAATATGCAGTCGCTTCAATTTTCCTTTAAAAGCTTCTTGATCTATGAAATCTCCTAACTCTTCGAAATTCAATTTGTATCGCAATTGTACATAATGCGGTTTAGTAATTAATTCTGGTTTTACTCTCTCCTCAATTATCTGCTTTCTTAACTCCGTTTCTACGTTGTTAAACTTTAAAACTTGCGCCCAAAAATTACCCTTTCTCTTATATAATGCCACTGCCATTTTGCCTACAAATTCTTCCGAAGCATATTTTAACATCTGATGCAATGGACAATAACTCAAATCGAAGCGAACATTCATGCTCAATAGTTTTTGTTCACTTTCAGAGATTTTTCCCTTTAAAAAAGATTTATACTTTGTTCTTAAAGCTTTATCTGTACAAGTCTTTGCCACTATGATACATTCTGGAATTACATCATCTGGCAAACCTCCATTTTTCATCATTTCCAACGCAACAGCTTCTGTATCTGGATCGGTAGACCATAATAATTGCTTGAGGTTATCTATTAAATCGGTATCTGTTTCTTCAGATTTAAGAAATTTTGGTTGATGCTGGTCGACTAAGCTATTCCAATCTAGTTCTCTAAATAAGATGCAATCTTCTTTAAGTTGGAGTTTTAAATCAGCTTTTTTTGCAAATAATATAGCATCGGCTTCTTCTGGTTTAGAAGTATACTTCATCCCAAAATCCTTAAATGCTTGTTTTATTGAGGTTTTGGTTTCTTCCGTATTTCCCAGAATAGTTACTTTCTTTCCTTTTAATTTCTCAGGTGAATATTTATCTAATCTAAGTCCATTAGGATTAAACTTATGAAAATGCTGCGCGATTAATTGATAAACTAAATCTACAGAGTAACGGAGTGCTTTTAGCGAATTTAGCTTTAATTCTTTGGTTAAAGGATGATTTTGATAATTCTTAAAAAACCAATAACCAACAGCCACCTTCTCTGCTTCTGCAAATTGTTTCTTTCTCAATACATCGAACAGTAAATACTTATCTTTTATCAACTCATCAAAAAGACTTTCAAATTCTTTATCTGTGTAAATACCAAATAGCGAAGTTGCAAGAATTAACTCAGGAGCTATGGTTAATTCGGGATTTAACTTTTGAAATCTTAAAGTTCTTAACTTTGGAAGCAGGTTACCATTCCATTTTATTTCTGAATATTTGGGTGAGTTTTGGATGGCAATTTCTTTCAATGTATAAGCCTGCGTAGGGATTTTAATTTCACTCAGGTTTATGCAATCAATAAATTTGAGGTTTTCAATATCAGGATGATCTAAAATGAATTCTTCTAAATCAGCATTTCCAGTAATAGTTAATTCTATTAATTTTTTATTATTGGAAATATCAACTTTCACTTGGCTATTTTCTCCACTTAAATTGAGTCTTGTAAGTTGTTTAAAAGATGAAAAATCCATTTTCCCATTGTCTGAGAACATAGGCCCCCAATAATCTTTTAGCTGCTTGCAATCTAAATCACTAAATTCTCCACCTTTAATATTACTACCTGTTAAATGAAGCTTTTCTAATACAGGAATTTCCTTCAATTTCTCAGATATGTTGTCGATAGTTGTTCCTGAAAGACTAAGCGATGTTAGTTCTGGAGCTTTGAGTTCTGGCATTTCTATCAACTTCATTCCTCTAATGCTGAAGTCTTTTACATATGGCAAATTTAGTTTAGTAGGCAGCTGAACCTCATTTTGCGAGCCATTACCATATAAGTTTACGATGCTTAATATTCTACTTTTAAATAAAGACTCATGTATATTTTGTAAGAGTGAATTATTAGTAAAATTTAGTCTTTTAAGCTTCGGGAAAGTCAAATCTTCTTGTATTCTGTTAAGCTTGGTATAAGAAACAAGCAAGGCTTCAAGCTTTGTTAATTGACCTAAATTTTCTGGCAATGAGGTTAATTCTCTAATACATAATTCTAGAATTTCTAGATTATGTAAATCAACAATTTTATCTAAATCCTGGATGCTATCAGCAGTTATTTTTAATTTGCTCAAACTAGCTAAAGGCTGATTATTCGCTCCAAAACTGAAATTAGTTTTAATTTTATCCCAAGTGGATTTTGTTGAACTATTTAGAGCAAGTTTGGCATTTTTAGTTTGAATTGCTAATTCTTCTAGATTTGAACAACCATTACATATATTACCGAAATCACTTACATTTTGGGCATTAAATCTCAGATATTGAAGGGTAGATTGCACCTTTTCGAAGCTAGGTAAAACCTCTTCTTTGTATCCTTTAATATCTAAAAACTCTAGGTCTTCTGTGTATAAAAATATGTCTTCTAAAAACTTTTTCTGATCTTCTAGTTTGCTGTAAGCCTTTTTGCCAAAATCAATTTCTATCGCTTTGAGCTGCTTTAAAGCCAATTTGGCAAAATGAGGATCAAATGGTTTTCTAATAACTGCACCATCATATTTAGAACTTTCTGAGCCACTCCACGACCAAGCATAATTGTAATCTATAATACTTTTAAAATTCATATTTCTACATTTTTTGTAATAACATTTTACTAATCTCTACATCTGCCATCACCATTTTTAAAGAGGCATTTTTAGACTTAGTTAAGTCTTGTAGCATAGTAAGTCGGATGTCGTTTGGAAGGAAATCCAGTTTAATAAAATCCTGTAAATTTTTGAGTTGGTTTTTATCTAGCTTGATGTTATTTAAAATCAAGTAGTTGACCATACGTGTGCAAAGTGTTGCCAAAATATCTACTCTCAAAGTCTCCTTCTTAACCATATTGGCAATAGGTGTTTTTACTTTATTCTTAAAGTTTTCAGCATTGAGAATATCTTCTGGGGAAATTAATTTACTTAGATTCTGTCTGATAAAAGAGATGAATGAGATTGTTGTGCTTTCATCGAGACAAGAGTCAGCTAGCATTTGGACTAATCCCACATTTTCTTCGAGGTCTTTAATAGTGGAAATACTTTCAAAAAACTGAACAAGTGTTCTTGGAGTGGTTCTATTACCTTCAACAGTTTCTGGATAAGTAAGAACGAAGTTGATTCCTCTTTCATCAATTCCGTTTTGTTCTGCCCAAAGTGCCCAATCCTTCGCATCAAATCGCAAAGTAATATGCATCATTCTAGTAAGCATGGCATCATCCATAGGTGTTACAGAATAATCACCACCATCAGGATTGGCTGTTAATGCAATTTGCCAGCCTTTGGGCAACTTCCAGCTCACCAATTCAAAGTTTTGGAGTAATTGCATTATCCCTCTCAAAATTCTATCATCTGCACGATTTACATCATCTATCAATAAAATACCCGGACCTTCTTCTGTTGGAACCCATTCTGGTGCTCTAAAAACTGTTTTGCCATTTTCTACAGTTGGCATACCCACTAAATCTCCCATTTCTTCAAACTGTGCTGGCGCAATATAAGCCCATTTGTAATCCTGTTTTTTAGCAATTTGCTCAACAATCTCAGTTTTGCCTATACCATGTCTCCCCCAGATACAAATTGGCGATTGTTTCTTTTCATGCTCTTCTGCCTTTCGGTTGCTATCTAAAATGTGCGTTACAAATTCTTCTACTTCTGTTGCTTTGGTTTTAGTTCCGTAGTATAAGTAATGATGTTGTTCCTGAGCCATTTTATATCTAATGTTTAGTTTTTTTAATGTTGAAAGAGATATATTTCTATTGCATTTTTACTTTTCTGCCGGGTAGAAACTCCCATTTATTTTCTTCAATTCCATTTTGAGAAATCATCCATAATATGGGGCATCTACTTTTTATTGTTGGAGCAAAAGCACAACCATCTGTAAAATAGACCAGCGCATCTGGTTGATATTTTTCATTGGCAAACTCTATAGGTGCATTAAAATGAGTTCCTCCTCTACCACTTACTATTTGGGGAGGTTTGCCTCTATATGGATAATGATTATGAATTGCAACATCACACTCAACCACATATATCTCAGCACCTTGTCGCCAGATATGGTATATTTCTCCAAAAAAATCTTTGAGTTCAGGTATAGAAACACTACCAGAAGTATCGATTGCAATAAGCATTTTCTGCTTTCTTTTTACCTTTATTCCGGGAGTTACTCCATAGCGTTTTGAAGGTCGCTGAATGGTATTTTTTAAGTATGTTCTATTACTAGAAGCACTAAATAAGCGAAGAATTCGACGCCAGTCTACATTAGGTTTTAGAGATTCTATAAGCTCTCCCAAATACTGTTGTAAACCAGCTGGTAAACTTCCCAGACCTTTGTCTTTCAGTTTGATTCTATCAACAGTTTGTACTATAATTTCATTGATAGTTCTATTCAAAACTTTTTGCTCGGCTTCACTTAATTTTTCTACTTCTTTCCAAGTCTCATGTCTCCAGAGCTCATCTAAATCTGTTTTTGATAGGTCATCTTCAGTAATCTGATCAGGTTTGCCTTCGCCATCATTTGTCGAAACCTCTTTTTTTACTGTAGAATTACCATCCAGTATTTTCTTAAGGATATTATAGTAGTAACCTGCATCTTTATCTTTTTCTAGTTTTATCTGGTATCTCTCTTCTAAATACCAAAACCTCTCTAGGGTTATCGCTCCATCTGGCAACTGATATTTCGAAATATATTGATTTACCACAATGTCTGCGGCTATATTATAAAGGCGTTTGTTTGAAAACTCCTTCATCATAAACAAATGCTTCAATACTATATGGAGTAATTCATGCTTAATCAAGCCATATCGTTTATCTGCATTCGGTAAGTCTTGCCAAAAGTTAGGGTTTACTAAAAGCTTAACCATTTGCTTATTTACCAAAGCAACTGCTGCTGTAGGAATGCTTTCCGTAACTTCTTTTAACATCCCTGTAAAAAAATGCCCGTAAAATGGTTCTTTAAGTATTAATTGAATGCTTGTTTTTGATACTTCATTTAATATTTCTGCCATATTGCTTTACTTCTTCAATTCAGCTTAAGTAGATATTATTTAATTCTTCTCTACCGGATTAAATTATCTGTACCTGTATATATCGTGTTAATTAAGGCTCAAAAGCATGTTTTTTCAAACTAATTGTTAACGTTTGTTTATGATTTTTACTGCCTTAACTAGAAATTTTAATGTAATAATATCGGGGTAGATCGTAAGAGAATTACGGAGATAGAATAAATTTTTACTTATGAAGAATATTTTTTCTATTGAGGAAATTGCAAAAAAATCTATGCTTGAATAAGTATTTTTTCAGAATAGATATTTCTATATCAAGAATTTACTTTTATTAAGACTATATACAAATAATGCAAATTTTATGGCTTTTAGGCTAAAGAAATTTTGAATTAAAGCATGAATTTGAACTAGCAATTCAAAATATTATTAATTAACTAACAATAATAGGGTATTTTTCATTCCGTTATACCTTCAAATTCGATCTTTTAATAAATCTTAATTATTAAATTTTAACCTAACATTTATGAAAGTATTTGAAATAAAAAATGGGATTATCGAATATGATGAGGCTACACCATGTGTAATTGCAAAGTTTACTGGATTTATGCCGAGTGAAGATTTTAGGGTATTCTTGCTTCAAGGTCTTGATTTTCTAGTTAACGAAATGAATAAAACTGGTAAAGAAATTCTTTGGTTAGCTGATACCAGATCTCACTCTGTACAATCTGCAGAAGATACTAAATGGGTGAGTCAAGAATGGAACCCCAAAGCGTTCAAAAATGGTCTTAGACATGTAGCTTTTGTATTACCAGAAAAGATCTTCGGTCAAATGGCAATTAATAACTATGCTAAAGAAAATGACCAGAGTAAAGAAAATCAGATGAAAATTAAAATGTTTAATAGTCCACTAAAAGCAAAAAACTGGTTTAAAGAAATTAAAAAACTAGATTCAGTTAATATTTAATTTTCAAAAATCATTTTCAATTCTAGCTCAAACATCACTATAACTTCTAGGCATAATGGATAATCCAACGATTGCGACCGAAAATAAAAGAGGATTTACTTACAAACTTTCCAAATATGGAAAAGCCTTTGTTTCTTTTGCCGAACAAGATAAGAAAGTGATGGATATTGGAGCTGCTTATGGAGTAGCCACAATACCTGCCCTTAAAAAAGGTGCTAGCGTTGTGGCTTTCGACTTGCAAGAATCGCATCTTAAAACTTTATATAGCAATACTCCTATTGAATTAAGAAAGAAGCTAGAATTAGTTAGTGCTAAATTTCCCTATATCGATTTTGAACCTACTTCTTTTGATGCTATTTACGTTAGCCAAGTATTTCCATTTTTAAGTGGAGAAGAAATAACTATGGCGATTGAAAAGCTTAGTTGTTGGTTAAAAAAAGATGGTAAATTATTTATAGTTTCTTTTTCACCATATCTCGATTATGTAAAAAGCTATCTGCCAGAGTTTGAAAGAAAGAGAAAAGCTGGCAAAGCATGGCCCGGATATGTTGAAAATTTGAGTCAATACAGCAATGATGAAAGCATAGCAATAAATCTTCCTAACAACGTGCATCACATAGATGAAAAAGATATAAGCTTGCTGCTCTTTAAAAATGGATTTATGATTGAAAAGCTTGAATACTTTGGTTGTGAGGCTGATGAATTGCCCAAAGGTATTAAATGTGATGGCAGAGAAAGACTCGGTATAATTGCCAGAAAACTCTGAAATAATCATAATTTATTGACAAACTACCACAAACTACTAAACTCTTCAATTCACAGATTAATGTTATTTAAAAGCTATTAATAGCAAAGTCTTATTTATATGAATTGGCGATATTTACAAATAAACGAATTAAATAATATCCCTTACAAAGAGCTAAACTGGCTTACGAGACCGTACATTCTTTCAAAAGCTATAAAGAATGTATCAACAAGTTTTAAAGTTCATTTGCTTTCTCAAGGTAATGGAAACCTTATTCCAGATGACTTATTAGATTCCAATAATAATAGTTCTGATAAAGGTTTTATTAGACAAGTTTTTTTATGTGGAAATGATGAACCATGGGTATACGCTAGAGTTGCAATTCCGAATGAAACATTAATAAATCACAGTAATTTCTTTAATGATCTAGACACAAGACCTATCGGTGAAACATTTTTGTATAATAATCCGAAAGTCTCTAGAAGTTTATTTCAAGTAAGATCTTTTACCATGGCAGATGAAATTTATCGATTAGCATTATGCTCAGATGGTAAAAAAACAAAACCTGAAAAGCTTTGGGGAAGAAGATCCATATTTTATTTAGAAGAATCCCCCTTTACCATTACAGAAGTTTTTCTAAAAGAAATCCCACTTTATACGCCAATTACTGATTCATCACAACCATCAGATTTCTAGTTTAAAGTTATGTGCTAAACATACTCCTAAACTAAGATCATCTGCATATCTAAATTTTAAAAAATCAGTATGAAAGCTTGGTTATCACTATTTGGAGTTCTTTTACTCTTTACTCTATCAACATGTCAAAATGAATTTGATCAAATCGAATCAGAATTAAATCCTAACACAGTAAATCAATCCCTTTCAAGGAAAAAGAAAACATCTAAAACATTTGTTCTAATACATGGAGCTTGGCATCCAGAATCAGTTTGGGACAAAGTTTCAGATTCACTAGAACAATTTGGACATAATACTATTACAGTTCAACTACCCGGATTAGGAAATGATACTACAGCATTGGCTAGTATTAATTTACAAACTCATGTAGATGCTGTTATATCAGCCATTAATTCTCAATCTGAAAATGTGATTTTAGTTGGTCACTCTTACGGAGGTGTGGTAATTTCTCAAGTTGGTGAGTTAATTCCATCTAAAATTGAAAGGTTGGTTTATGTTTCTGCTTTTATGTTAGAAAGTGGTGAGTCTTTATTGCAATTAGCCCTACAAGATACTCTATCTTTTGTTACTCAACATGTAGTTCCAAATTATCCGGAGATAACAGTTCCTGATGAATACTTAATTGAAGCATTCTATAATTATTCATTACAAAACAATAATCAGCCATTACAACAAGAAATTGATGCTTTATTACCACTAATAAAACCGCATCCGATGCAAACGTTTTTAGACACAGTTTCATTAGGGAGTAATTATACTTCTTTAGCTAAAAGCTATGTAACATGTCCTGATGATCAAGCAATTACATCAGATGTGCAAGAATTTATGTACAGTAGATTTCCAGAAACTGATGTGCATACAATCAATAATTCTGATCACTCACCTTTTATTACCAGACCTAATCAATTAGCAAACTTTCTTAAACACTTATAGTTACTTTTTAAGTATCTAACCAAAAGCCTATTGTGATTTTCACTTTAGGCTTTTTTTATTTTTCTGGAATTAATCAACAGTCGAATTGTGTATTATTGAAAGTAAAGCTTATTAAAACCTGTATTTATAAATGGATCAAATTCCAATTAGATCTTTAAAATCCAATATTCCACAAATCGATGATGATTATTTTAATATCAAAGATTTAAAATTGTTATTAGGTGGAATTGATCTATTTCATGCACTACACAGACATGATTTTTATTTTATGCTGGTAATTGATCGTGGAACAGGAATTCATGAAATAGATTTCACCACTTATCAAATACAGAATTCAAGCATCTATTTTTTAAGACCAGGACAAGTTCATCAACTAAGTTTAGATAAAAACAGCACTGGTTTCATCATTCAGTTCAATAATGATTTTTTATCAACTGAAGATAATTCCATATTACAATTAATTAAAGAGATAAAATCTAACAATTTATATAGCTTCGATAAAAGTACATTTAACGGATTAATGAATTTGTTAGACACTACTTTACAAGAGTATTCTAATAAGCCATATAAGTTTCTAGATGTGATAAGAGCCAATCTAAAAATTGTATTAATAGAATTACTACGAAATAGTAATAAAGCTCCAAACCTTCAAAAGAATCAATATTATCAAGAGCAATTAGATAGTTTTTTAGACCTTTTAGACAGACATATAATTACTCACAAACAGGTAAGCCAGTATGCAGAAATGCTTCATCTTTCAGCTTATCAATTGAATGCGATTACCACTAAAACACTTGGTAAAACCTGCTCTATTTTAATTAATGAACATATAATTTTAGAATCGAAAAGGTTGTTACTAGCGACTAATAATCAAATTAACCAAATAGCTTTTCAACTGGGTTATGATGATGTTTCTTATTTCATTCGGTTCTTTAAAAAACACACTGGATTTTCGCCTGAAGCATTTAGGAATAACTCCAAATAAGTCCTATTTTACTTTAATAAAATCCTACATCCTACCTATTAATATCTCTTAGTTTTGTGATATAATTTTAAAATTAAATAATTATAAGATGAATCAAGAATGGGATACAGCATATAAAGCAAGATGGGATGAACGATATGGTGAAGATGGTTATGCATACGGCAAAGAACCAAATCAATTTTTTAAAGAATCGCTATTAAAATTTGAACCGGGAAGCATTTTAATGCCAGCAGATGGAGAAGGTCGTAATGGTGTATTTGCAGCAATAAAAGGTTGGCAAGTTACATCCTTAGACTTAAGTGAAGAAGGTAAAGAAAAAACATTACAATTAGCCAAAGAAAACAATGTGCAGCTTGATTTTATAGTTGGCGATTTAGAAGCACTAGATTTCGAAAAAGAATCTTTTGATGCAGTTGGATTGATCTATGCGCATTTTTCTGCTGCCAAAAAATCTAAACTCCATAAGCAACTAGCGAATTACATTAAAAAAGATGGGCTAGTAATTTTTGAAGCATTCAGCAAAAAGCATTTATCTTATAAACAAAATGATCCCAAAGTAGGTGGACCAAATGACTTAGATATGTTGTTTTCTGAAGAAGAAATTAAGGCCGACTTTAAAGGTTTTGAAATTCTACTTTTAGAAGAAACCGAAATCTATTTAAGCGAAGGAAAATATCATAATGGTAAGGGTTCAGTTATTCGCTTTGTTGGTAGAAAGAAGTAAGTAATTGACAAATGAATGACTGAAAAAACCTATAGATAAACACTATTAATTTATATGAGTTGTAGAAATATATCCTAAACAATTAAATAATAATTCTACAACCAATATGACGACATTAAAAAAAGCAATACACAAAGCGGAAAATGCATGGGATAATGCGAAATTTATAGTAAAAAATAAACTAGACCTGTTCGACCCAGTTATTATCTATCCTTATCGTGGTTACGGAAATAACAGTGTTGCCTATTTACATGGACGTATTTTAGAGAAAGAAACTGTTATTCACGGTGATGAAGAACGAGAAGAGAGCTTTTGGCTAAACCTCCACAAAGTTTGGAAAAGGTTTGAAAGTGATGAAATACCTGGAGTGATGGTAGAAGGTAATTTGGCAGGTATAGAATGCCAAACAGTTAGTGATGACGAAGGCTATTTTACTTTAAAGTTTGAAGGTTTAGAAAAGCTAAATTTGCAAAATGGTTGGCATAAAGTATCTCTATTAGTACTTGAAATACCTTATGATCTTGAATTTGAAGGGCAAACAGAAGGAGAAATCTTAATATGTAATGAACAAGCATCTTACGGAATTATATCTGATGTTGATGATACCATTATTGAATCTTTTGCCAACGATACCTTTAAAAGATTAAAAGCATTAACGACAAAAGATGGCACCTCTCGTACGCCTTTCGAAGGAGTATCAGAACTATATCAAGGGCTTACTCAAAACTACAAAAATCCATTATTTTTTGTTTCTGGTAGTTCTTACAATCTATATGATTTATTAGTGACATTCTGCAAACATAACGACATACCTAAAGCTCCATTTTTACTGCGAGACTTAGGCTTAAATGCTAAACAATGGATTAAACAAGGCACTATGCCATATAAATTAGAGAACATTGAAAGGATATTAGAAACCTATCCAACAATGAGTTTTATTCTTATTGGAGACAGCGGACAAAAAGACCCAGAAGTTTATACTAAAATTCTTGAGGAATATTCTGGTAGAGTGAAAGCTATTTACATTAGGCATGTACATACAGAAAAGAGAAAAGAAGAATTATTGGAGCTATCACAGCAAATTAGTGTGCCTTTTCTTGTTATGGAAAATTCAAATGATGCTATTGAACATGCTAAAGCAAATGGATGGATAGTTTAAATTCTTCAATCTAATCTAACTTTCGATTAATAATCTAACAATTAAGTTTTAGTTTAGAGAAATAGATTGTTAATCAATGAAAGCATGAAGAAAGAAAACTTATTGAAAGATTTTCTAGGAAAATTTACTATTCTATCTGACAAAGAAGTTGAAGAACTCAGCCAAAAACTGAATGTAAAAGAATATAAAAAAGGAAACATTTTGCAAAGTGTAGGTGAAGTACCTACACTTTGTTTTTTTGTATTGGATGGCTGTGTAAGACAATACCATTTTATAGAAGGAGTCGAAAAAACTACTGATTTTTATACTTCTAAGAATGGTGCAATCGCTTCAGATTGTTATGTTTTGCAAAAGCCCTCTCCCTTCTTCCTAGAATGTTCAGATGATTGTATTTTACTTGTTGGCGATCCAGAGCTAGATCAAAAACTATTTGCAGAATATCCAATCTTAAAAAGTATAATCACAGAAGTAATGGAAAAAGAGTGGTTAAAAACTAGAAACGAATTAGCCACTTTTAAACATTCATCACCTGAGCAAAGGTATCTTAACTTGCTTGAAAATAATGCCGACTTATTAAACATTGTCCCAAATCATCAAATTGCGAGCTATCTAGGTATTACTCCTGAATCTTTAAGCAGAATTAGAAAAAGGCTGTTAACCAAATCTAAACTCCAATAAGTTGATGAGAAACTTTTTTCTGTTTGATTATTAACCATACAGCTAAACTCATCTCGCTTAAAATCATTGGTAACATAAATATCATTTCTAAAGTTGATTCTATTTGCTTGAAATCATCGATTAAGAATTTTCCTGAATGAATAAGTATGTATCCGATTCCTGCTATCAAAAATAGTATAGAGATTAGTTTTGGGACTAAAGTAGATTTCAAGCTCAAGCTTCCAAGAAACAGCAAATGGCAACCAAAAATAATCAAACCAAATGACCAGATTTCTTTAAAAAGTAAGATTGAAATTTCAATATCTTCTCTAGTAGCATTCGATAAAGAATGAGTAGCAGTTTGTAAAGCCAAAATTAAACTGGCAATTCCAACAGAAAGAAAAACGACATAAGCTAATCTAAACCAAGCAGTTAAGAGAGAAAGTTGACGGTTTATTGGTTTTAAAATCACATATAATCCCCAAGCAACCAGTATATCTGTTATTAAAATAATAAGCCAGGCTAAAATGCTATTTCTTAATAATGAAGCATCTATTTTCATAGAATCACCCTTTAAATTTGCTTCAAAAGTATTGAGATAATCTAAAGCGAAAAATGCAGCTATTGCCATTATTATCAGCGATAAACCTACTATCAATCCGAAATTTAAATTAAGTCTAATTTGTTTGCTTTCCATCATTAATCTTTGTTTTGACTAATGTCGCAGAAAGGTTTTGCACAAGACGTTGACTTAAGTTAATAAATTAAATATCGCTTGAAATTATTTAAGTATTATTTGCCTATCACCTCATTTCTATGTTTTAAACCCCACCTGTAAAGTTCTTGTAATAGACTTTCTAGTGACATTCCGTGCTCAGTAATAGAATATTTAACAGTCGGTGGAAAGGTTTCGATTACTGTTCTGGTTACCAACTTATTAGCCTCTAATAACTTTAGTTCTTTGGAGAGCATTTTATCTGTAATACCTCCTACCTCTCTAGAAATTTGCTTAAACCTTTTATCACCATTTGATAATGAAAGTAGGATTAACAATTTCCATCTTCCTTCTAGTGCTTCAATGGCATCTTTAATTGCAAGCACACTTTGTGGACAACCTTCTCTTGTTAGCATATTTATCAGCTTTTATTCTTGTAAACATGTTAGTTTCTATCTGGGTAGAAAGCGCTAACCAGTTAGATAGTAACGATTTTTGTGTTCCTAATGTAGATAGTTTTGAGTCTCAATAAAAATTACATAAACATGACTCAATTCAATAAAAAATCTAAGGTATTAAACATGCTATTATGGATTACTCAACTCCTTTTAGCTAGTAGCTTAATTTGGTCTGTATTTACAAAACTTTTCACACCAATTGAAGAACTTTCAGCAATGTGGTCGTGGGTTGCAGAAGTGCCTATTTCCTTTGTGAAGTTTACAGGTTTGGTTGATTTACTTGGAGCTTTAGGTTTAACATTACCAATTTTATTAAAGGTAAAACCCATTTTAACTCCTCTAGCTGCATGGGGAATAATTTTACTCATGATTTGTGCAGCTACTTTTCATATTTTGAGAGGAGAAGTATCTGAAATTGGAATAAATATAGTTTTTGCAATTCTTGCAAGCTTTGTTGTTTGGGGTAGAATGAAAAAATAGAACTAATAATTGATTTGACTCCAAATACATCTTAGCCAAAATGGCGCTATATACTTATGTGAATGCGCCATTTTCTAAACTTTAGATGTTTATTTGTTTTTTGAAGCTTTTTCGAATTTTTCATCAATTTCTTTCAGACCCTTCTTAATGTTTTTAAGTCTCTCAGCTAATTCTTCTATTTTCTTACCTGTTGTATTGAAATTGTAATTTTCTACTTTCATTTTGTATTAAAGTTATAATTAACGTTACATACTATTAAATTGATAAAATGAGAAAATGTTACATCTTCAAAAGTTAACAAATTAAAATACTGTGTGTGCGGGCACTACGGGCATTATTTTATTTATTTTTTTGCTTAAATGATAGTTAATAACAAAATGTAAAAGGATAACCAATCCTGAATTCATACCCAATTCTGTCTCTAAAAGTCTAATTATTTATAAGTACCTAGCTCCTTATTACATTCAAATTACTTAGTTCATGAAGCATATTTTAAATTCTTGTACATAAAAAAAGAGCTTTTTATCATAAAAGCTCTTTTCATTCTGTCTGTTTGAGGCCTTATTTAATTGTAACTTCTAGAGGATTTGCGAACTTTTTTGCTTCTTTAGCTAACAAAGCATCCCAATCTTCTACAGAAGAAACCTGTCCACTTTTAGTCCAGCCAAAACCTGCTAAATAAGTTAATTTCTCAGTTGGTTTGTTCACTACTAAGATTTGTTTCTGATCAGGTACATCAGAAGTATTGCTGAAAGCAGAATCTAAAGTAGCAGTATTAAATACAATTCCTTCTCCAACCCATGCATCATCAATTTTTTCCCAATGTCTCACCCAACCTTCTTCAGGTTTCAGTTTAGCTTCACCTGCTCCATCATGCATTGTTAAACCCACAGTGATATTTGGAATAGACTGATCTGCATTAAGACTCACTTCATATTTAGAAAAGTTAGAACCGAGGTCAAGAGAAATCCTTTTTGTTTCTTTTAAACCATATTCACTCCAAGGAGCATAAGTTAAATCGAATACGGTTCTTATTGGTCCTGTAGCAATCGTTTTATACTCTGTAAAGTTTTGAGAAACCAATAAACTATCTCTATTCCAAATTCCTAATCCACCAGTACCTCTGCTACCGCCAACATGGTAAGGATCATAACCTTCTCCATGATCTATATGATAATATCCTGGACTTTTTAAATGTTCAGCATACCATTTATCAATTATTGATTGATCTGTTCTTTTCAACCACAAATCCATTCCACTAGAAAGGGTACTACCAGGAACTCCCTCTAAAGCTTCTTTTTGTCCAGTTGGCCCGTAAGTTCTAAATGCGACTTTATCGTTTTCCCATGTGTAATCATCCGTTCTTTCTGGTACAAATCTCGAAAAGGTTGTCAATTTACTTTCTACTTGTTGGCTAGCACCATTTTCTTCTATAGTTAAACTAAAAGATAACTCACCATTCGCTTTAATATCTGTTTGAAACAAAAGCTCGTCTGGTGTTCCGTCTTGGTCATAGTCAATAAGCTGTCTTACTAAGACATTTCCATTTGCATCTTTAACTAGAATATTTTCTGCAGTAGATTTTTCTGTAAGGTCTTTAAGTTTAGTGAGATCAAGTGCAATTGTTTCTGATTGGCGATCGATATCAAGTGGATTTTTAACTGTTATAGTTTTTCCTGTAGCTTTTTCTTCTGTACAACTACTTAAAAAGTAGCTAAATAAAAATGCAACAAAAATGCTTTGCAAACTCATTTTTAGGATACGATTAGTTCCTAATAAGTTCGTTTTTTCAATTATCTTCATATTTTTTACTTTAAAATAGTTTTACCAAAACTATATGCTAAAGCTATATTTAACCAGTGATTTTCAATTAGTTTTGAACAAAAATTAATATTTTGTTTTGAATTTTCCCATTTTATATAATCTTTCTCTCTCCTAAGAATTCACCCAGTAGTCAAATCAATATTTGGCAATTAGTAACACCATCCAAATTATCTAGAATTACATATCGATTTATGTAAAAATCTAAATCGTATTTTTTCAAAAAAAGCTGTCTATCAATATAAATACCCATATAATAGCATAAGCCATTTTCCCAATTTGGTTTTTTTCTATATTCTGGAATGTCTTTTTATTATCCTAGCCTTATATTAAAAAAATACAAAAAATTTATCTTATTGATTATCTGATAGTTACACTGGATTTTATTTGAATAATCATATTCTTATCTCTTTAAGATTCAATTTTGCAAATATCTAATCAGAACTAAACAACACCACAATTATGAACAAGCTAATTACTTTTACCACCCAACTATTAATTCTTTTTGTTTCTTTTATTACTATTCAAGCTGCAACAGCACAGTGCTCATCTTGTAACTTTACTTATTCAGCACCTGGAACAAGCTCACTAAGCCTTAATGGTAATAATAAAACATACTGTCTTACTGGCTCTGGCGAATACAGCGGTAACATTAGCTTAAATGGAAATAACTCAATCCTTTGTATAGGTGAAAATGTTGTTTTTACAGGTTCAATCGATATTACATCTTCAAGTGCAGAAGTAAATAACTACGGTACAATTAATACTAGTTCTATCTCATTTAGCGGCACATTAAATAATTATGGTTTAATGCAAGTAAATGGAGATATCGATGTAAACTCTAGTGGTAACTTAAATAACTACAACACAAGTTATGGAGCCATGGAAATTAATGGTGCATTAAATGTGAATAGCGGTGCAGATATGGTAGTTCAAGGAACAGTTATTATAAATGGTGATGTAACAGTAGATGGTGGTGGTGA
>PBYL01000394.1 GCA_002729595.1 Thalassovita sp.
AAAAACAATTTTGAATTACGAATAACATTAAAGCCGGTTTAAGCCGGCTTTTTTATTTCTGTAATGTTACTTGTTTCACATTCTGCGGGCACTAATTAAAGCGGTATTTGTTACCTTTGTATATCATATAGATTTTAATTAAAGAAATATGGCAACAGGATACGACAAAGAGAAATTATACCAACATCAGGTGCATTTATATACCGAAAAAAACCCTAACCCCAATTCAATGAAATTCATGTTGAATTTCATGCTCATTCACGATGGGGAAAGTATAGATTTCCCTGATGCAGAAAGTGCAACAAACTCGCCTTTAGCAGTTGAGCTTTTCAAATTTCCTTATGTAAAAAGAGTGTTTTATATGAGTAACTTTATAACAGTTACTAAAGACGACGAAACACAATGGGCAGATGTAATTCCAGAGTTAAAAAAACTTATTAAAGGATACTTTGAAGCACAAAAAGATCTTTTTACCCAAGATCAAAAAGAAGTAATTGTTGAGTCTAATACTGATAGTGAAGCAGTAAAAAAGATTAAAGGTGTATTAGATGAATACATTAAACCAGCAGTTGAGATGGATGGTGGCGCAATTCAATTCCACTCTTTCGACGAGACTAATGGCGTGGTAAAAGTATTGCTACAAGGCTCTTGCAGTGGTTGCCCAAGTTCAACCATTACTCTTAAAGCAGGAATTGAAAATATGCTTAAGCGAATGGTTCCTACTGTAAAAGAAGTTGTAGCAGAAGGAGTTTAATTTCATGATAATTAAATATAGACTTAAGGGAATAGCTGAAAGGTTATTCCCTTTTTCTTTTACATAGCTAAAGAAAACCAGATACTTGTAGATTTACCTTTGTCTTCTAATTCAACACCTACATTACCTCCCATTACCTCTACTACTTTTTTAACTACTGAAAGTTTAAAACCTGAAGATGGCAAAGATGTCGGATTTTCTTCACTAAATTCATAATCCTCTTCAAATACGTCATTCACTTCTTCTGGAATAATTTTTAAACCTTTATTCCTAAAATAAACCTTCAGAAAATTATCGTCAGACTTTTCGCAAGTAATAATTACCCTTGTGTTCTCTTTGTTATACTTAATTGCATTCTCCATCAGGTTAGCCACAATGTTGGCTAATAGCCTTTTATCGAAATAAACTTTAGGCAAATTTTTAATATAGTCGATCACCACCATAATATTTTTCTGGATGGCATCTACCACAAATTTATCGATAGCAGAATTGAGTGTGTAATATGGATTTTCGTAAACCATATTCAATTCAAAATCCTTATTACTAGAAATATTAGTGGTATTGATAATTGTGAGAATATTATCTAGCATAGAACTAGAAGAATATTTGATCTGATCTAGATACTTAATCTGATTGATATTTAAGCTGGTCTTATCTTTAAGCAACAGTTCTGTTAATGTATTAATCGCTGTTACCGGGTTTTTAAGATCGTGAACAATTACAGAAATAAATGAATTGATCTGTTTATTCTTTCGCTCAACTCTTCTGCGCTCTTCTTGTAGTTCTTCTACTGTATTTTGCAATCTTGCATTTACAGTATTTAAATCCAGATTAAGCTTTTCAACTTCTTTTAAAACCTTCTTTAGTTCCGAGTTAATCTTTTTCCTTTCTACCGCATAGTCACAAACTTTAATAAAAAGCTCTTCGCTAAACTCTCCTTTAATCAAGTAGTCCTGTGCACCTTCTTTAATAGCCTCTATAGCCAGTTTTTTATCTGTATTTCCAGTAAGCACAACTATTGGAATAAAAGGAAATTTATTCTGCAAAAAATCAACACCTTCCAAACCTTGTGCATCGGGAAGCGAAATATCCAGTAAAATAAGGTTGTAACGTTCTGTGCTCAGAACTTTTTCAGCTTGCTGTAAAGTCTGGCAATTGGTGATCTGATAATTTTGAGAAGCTTCTTTTTTTTTTAGTCTTGCTTCTAGAAGTTTAAAATCAGCTATGTTGTCTTCTATGTAAAGACATTTAAGATTCTGTTCCCCCATAGGGCATAAAATAAATACTATTTATGCAATTTTACAAGATTGCACCAGAAGCCCTCAACTCGTTGAATCATTTTTATATATTTTTTGAGGCTATCAGGCTTCACTAAATATGAGTTGGCATATAAAGAATAGCATTTTTTTATATCTTGCTTAGAGTCTGAAGAGGTGAGCATAATAACAGGGATTGTTCTAAGCTCGACATCTCTTTTTATAATTTCTAATACCTCGTAGCCCGAAAGTTTAGGAAGATTTATATCTAAAAAAATTAAATCTGGTCTGGTAGAATCTGCATATTCTCCTTCTTGCATCAAAAAATGCACAGCTTCTTCACCATCTCTCGCGATGTGTATTCGGCTATTACCCTCGCTGCTTTCAAAAGCTTTACGAGTAAGTACAATATCCGGTAAGTGATCGTCTATAAGCAGTATTTCAACAACTTCATTGTTAGCTCCAGTATTCACAGTTTGCACATAATTGCATCTTCTAAAAATAGATTATCTTAATTGCTCTATTATAAATTCAAATAATCATATATTGTTTAAAGAAATTCTAAATAAGTTATATGATATCTGGAACTGTAAAGTAAAAAATAGAACCATCCCCTATTTTGGATTTTACCCAAATTTTTCCGCCATATTTTTCGATAATCTTCTTACAAATAGAAAGACCTATGCCTGTACCCGAGTATTTATCTGAAGTGTGTAATCTCTGGAAGATGATGAAAATACGATCAAAGTATTTTTCTTCTATACCAATGCCATTGTCTTCTACCCCAAACATCCACGCATTTGCTACACGTTGCACATGAATATGAATTTTTGGAGGCTTTTCACTTCTGTATTTTATAGAATTTGATATCAGATTTTGAAAAACCTGTAGCAATAACAACTCATTAGTAAAGATGCATGGAAATTCATCGTGCGTTACTGTTGCCTTATTTTCATCAATAAGCGTTTTTAAATTATCTATTGCCTTAATAAAAATCTTATTAACCTGAACTTCTTTTATAAAATCTTCTGTCGTGCTCAACCTAGAAAATTGTAGCAAATCGCTAATGAGTTTCTTCATTCGCTCAGTAGCTTCTTGTATAAACCTTAAATATTCAGTGGCTTCTTCATCAATCTTATCGATATAAAGATCGGATAACAGCTCACTAAAGCCGGCAATTGTTCTTAGTGGTTCTTGTAAATCGTGGGAAGCTACATAAGCAAATGTTTGCAACTCTTCATTACTAGTGTGCAGCTTTTCTGAATATTCTTTCAGCTTTTCGTGGATTTCAATCTCAGTAGAAATATTAGTTAGTACTAATACCACATTCGTATTTCTACGACTCAATTCATTATACACAGGTATTGTTTGTACTTTAACCCAAGTTTTCTTCTGGTTGAGTGTTTGCATCGAAAGCGAAAGTTCCACTGGTATAGTTTCATGCACACATTTTCTATATAAAGCATAATTATCATTTTTTATAAAGAACTCATTTAACAATTCCCACGAACGCCCGACAAATTCATTTGCACTTTTATTAGTCAGATTTTTGATTCCCTCATTCACAAAAATGATTGGTAACTCAGGCCGGCAATGATCTAAAATTATAATACCGTTTCTAGTCGACTCAATAATTTTTTGGAACTTATATAGCCTTCTATGAGCCTTAACTTTTTGCGTAATATCTCTAGAGTTACACAAAATGCCATCTATACCTGGCTTATCGATTAAATTTTCAGCCTTGGTTTCCAGATAAATGTAATTGCCCTTTGCATTTTTTACCCGAAACTCAATGGTGTCTTTTTGCTTTTTGCCAGACTTTACATTTTCCAAATAAGCAAAAAACCGTTTTCTGTCATCTAAGTGAATAATTTTATACCAGTCATCTGTAAATTCTTCTAGATTAATACCTAAGGTTTTATAGGCACTCTTGCTCAAATATTTAATGGTAAAATCTTCAGCCAGTATAGTTACTATATCTGATGAATTTTGAAGCACTAAACTAAAATTCTCATTTTCTAATATTTGAGATTCTTTACTGATCAACAGATGTTGATAAGAATACGCTTGAATAAGGCTCTGTAAATATTCTAGGCTCTCAAAAGAAAAATATTCATTCTGATTATTTACTAGAGTGAGAATTCCACAAATAGAATTTCTAGCAAAAATGGGGATCAAAAAAAAGCTTAATAACTCGTTTTCAGTATTTGAATTAAAAGTAAGACTCGGTTTTTGATTTAATAAAAGTAAGGATGAATCTATATTAGAATCCGTTTTTTTATTAATTAAAGCTGCTTTTGATGTCTGTTTATTCGAGTACCAAATTGGCAAGCCCTTTTTAAGGACTTGCATTAATTCTTTAGATACCGAATTGATAATTACCTCGCCATCATTTACGGACAACTGAATATGTGTATTCTCAGCAATAAGCTTAATTTGCTCATCACGATCTACTTGATATAAAATAGCTTTGTAATTTGGGAATACTTCTCCGACTGCATTTAAAAAGGAGTCTTGTAACGCAGATTGCTCATTAATAGCTTGAAAAGTTTCTGTAAACTCAAATAAGCTTGAAAAAGAAAGAGCTGACTTAGAAAAAGTATAACTATCATTTTCAAAATGGAAATAAAGAAAATTGCCAAACTGAGTTACCAAACTCTTCTTTCTAAACTCTGTGCTAACTGCTATTTCTAGAATTTTAAATTTCCCTTTTGGTTTGTACTTATTTATATCATCCGCATGTGGAAATAAAGATTTAAAAAAAACTTCTCCTTTTGGAAGTTTAAATCCTAGCGTCTCAATATTATCGCTCCAACTTACTACTTCTCCCGATAACTCATCTACAATAATTAAACACAAGAATTCTTGAAGGTGAATTTCACCTGATTCTTGTTGTTCAAACTGTAGATTCTTGTTAAAACTATTATCGGCTTGAGTCATTAGTTAATATTTATGAGAAGAAGTGTTGTTCGATGAATTCAATTTTAAGATATCAATTTAAGCTAAAATGTCTGAACTTGAACTAACAGAAGGGCTAAAAAAACAGAAAGGATACAGAAAAAATTCTGTACCCTTCACTTCAATTTAACAATTGACTAATGGAATTCATGTGTATGCAAATATAAATAAATTTCATGGCAAATGACACATATTCCCATATTTGGTTTACTATTCGTTCATTATCAGTTAAATTCTATAACTTTATTTTCATCACGCTAAAACATTTACTAAAAATGTAAAAGTTAATTACCTTATTGGGTTAACTTTGACTCAAAGTGATATTAAAAACTAATCACTAATAAACCTTCCGAATACAATTAATATGAAAAGATATTTCGTTTTCAGCAGCCTACTATTAGCTTTTTTAGTCACTAGTTGCGATGAAACCTCCAATCAAAATAGCACTAAAACTGAGACTGAAACCAAAGTTACTTTAGAGCCAGCACCAACCTTTAATGCAGATAGTGCTTATTATTTTCTTGAAAAACAACTAGAGTTTGGGCCAAGAGTACCCAATACCCAAGCTCATAAAGATGCAGGCAATTATCTTATTAATGAATTTAAAAATTTAGGTGCTACTGTAACGGTACAAGAGTTTGAATCAGAAGCTTTTGATGGCACTCTACTACAAGGTAAAAACATTGTCGCCTCATTAAATGAAAGTGCTTCAAAGAGAATATTGCTTGCCTCTCACTGGGACACTCGCCCTTTTGCCGATCACGATACAGAGAGAAAAGATCAACCAATTATGGGAGCGAATGATGGAGCAAGTGGTGTAGCAGTTTTACTAGAAGTTGCCAGAGTTCTTTCTCAATCTGGTAAAGATTTACCTGTAGGAGTAGATATTATTTTGTTCGATTTAGAAGATTATGGTTCTCCAGACGATGGAGAAAAATATTGTTTGGGCTCGCAGTATTGGTCTGAAAACAAACACAAGCCAAACTATCAGGCTTTTTATGGTATTTTGCTCGACATGGTTGGGGGTAAAAACACCACTTTTGTTTATGAAGATATTTCTAATAAGTACGCAGGTAGCATTCTTAAAAAAGTTTGGTCTGTTGCTCATGCACTTAACTATCAAGATATTTTCTTAAAAAAGAAAGTTAAGCACAACATTCTTGATGACCACTATTTTGTAAATGTAAAGGGTCATATCCCTATGATTGACATAATCGGATATAACCCTGTAAATGATAATTACTTTATAGATACTTGGCACACACACCAAGATGTATTGGAAAATATAGACAAGCAACACCTAAAAGCTGTGGGGCAAACGCTCATTCAAACAATATTTAATGAGGTACCCAATAGCTAAAAGTTTAGTCACATTTTCCTACTGAAGATTTTGAAAGGCTTAAGAAAGCATCGTTAAGTCGATTTACGATATTAGCCTCGGCTTGTACAAAATGATTAATT
Organism: Thalassovita sp.; assembly: GCA_002729595.1. Lineage (GTDB taxonomy): Bacteria > Bacteroidota > Bacteroidia > Cytophagales > Flammeovirgaceae > Chondrinema. The sequence goes on from PBYL01000394.1 coordinate 6,430, forward strand.
CTGATACCAGCCCAAGCACTTTCTTGATTAGAGTTACCAGAAAGGCCTAAAACTGTAGTTCCTTTTGTTAAGATTTCTACATCTAATCCATTTCTTTTAACTTCTTTAAAGTCGCACAAACTCATTACATATTGGAAATGACGAGTTGTAGAACCTGCGATATACTCATCAATAATTAGTTGGTTATTTGCTTCATTAAACTGAACTTTGTAGGAGTATTCTTTACCTTGATTACCACCGTACTTTTCAATTTTATTTTTTATCCAACTTATGTTTTGGCCTGAGTTGGATTGAGTATTAGAAGCTAATATTTGTGCTGATGTTGGTAAGTATAATGCAGAAAAAATGCATATAAGCACAGTTGTGATTAGTAAATATTTTTTCATAAGGAGTATTTGGTTATTTAAGTATTGATTGAATTTAGAAATTTTTTTTCAAATTATCTGCTAAGTTTTTTTTCTAGCCAAAATTATGTGTAAGAATTACAAGATTCATTTCAATTTCAAACTCAAAAAATTAACCCTCTCAAAGAATTAATATTTTCTTCTATTTAGAAATTTACTTTTAATATAAATATTCTAATAATAAATGTAAATAATCTAAAAAACAACTATTAACCCATAACATAATTTGATTTTATGTACTTGAAACATTATGAATGTTACTTTAAAATAGGCTGTTTATAAAAAAATGATATTAAAATTAAAATGTAATTTTATTCTCTAAAAAGGTATAACCTTAATACCATTTCCATTTTTTAATGTTTATATAATATAGTCGATCAGATACAAATTTTTTTAACTTCATACATGCCGATTTTCTATGAAAAAAGCCCTTTTAATTATTGTAGGTGTTATAGTATTACTAATAGGTGGTATTGAAATAGCGCTTACTTTTTATAAAGACGATATTAAAGCCATTGTTGATGAGCAAATTGCCGCTAATGTTAATGCTGATGTTTATTACGATTTTGATCAACTCAGCTTAAGTATTATAAGAGACTTCCCTAGCCTTTCTGTAAAACTTGGAGATTTTGGAGTAATTGGTAAAGCACCCTTTGCTGGTGATACCCTTACTCATATCGAAGAGCTTTCTGTATCAGTAAATGTTATGAGTGTTATTTCTGGTGATGAAATTAAAGTA
>PBYL01000395.1 GCA_002729595.1 Thalassovita sp.
AAAAATGAAATTTTTTATTCTATTATAATTGTATTAGTCAAAATTGAGTATTCAATCTTTTGACTTTAAAGTAGGATATTTTAAGGATTATTTGGTTTAATTGTTAAATCAATAGAGCTCAATCTGTATCGGATTGGGTTCTTTTTTTGCCCCCTTATAGAAAAATATTTAGCATTTCTAACAAAAGCCCCCATCTTATACTTAATTTAAACTGTTAGTCTAAAAAGTTTTTAGACTGCTTGCTAAATTGCATATAGAAATATAGGCTGTTAATTATCATTTACTATTAAATTTAAGGATGAGTCATTTTAATTTTCAGGTTAATCTGGAAGGTATAATTGATATACTTTCTAATCATTTATATAGTGAAGAAAAAGTTTTTATTCGTGAGTTGCTTCAAAATGCAACTGATGCAATTAGTGCAAGAAAAAGACAGGAGATAGATTTTTCTCCCGAAGTTCAGATTGAGATTGTAGAAGGTGATGGAGTTATTCCACCACAGTTAATTTTTGAAGATAATGGAATAGGATTATCTGAAAGTGAAGTACATGATTTTTTATCAAGTATTGGCTCAAGTTCTAAAAGAGATGAGCTCTCAAAAAGAAGACAAGATTTTATAGGGCAGTTTGGAATAGGTTTGCTTTCTTGTTTCATGATTACGAATGAAATAATCATGATTACTCGATCTGTAAACGACGATAAAGCTATTGAATGGAGAGGAAGTGCAGATGGTTCTTATAAGGTAAAGGTGTTAGAAGGAGAGTTTTCTGTTGGAACAAAAATTTATTTGACTGCCAAAAAAGGGAAAGAAAGTTATTTTGAAGAAGAGAAGTTAAAGGGAATATTAGGTTTATATGGTTCACTTTTACCTTATCCAGTAAAGCTTCAAGTTGGAAATAACTTAAGTATCATTAATAAACTAAGAGCTCCTTGGGAAAGAACGTATTTAACAAATGAAGAAGAAAGGGAAGCTGTTTTAGAATATGGTGAGAAAGAGTTTGGAATTAAATTCCTCGATTATATTTCATTGGTTACACCTTCAGGTTATACAAAAGGGATTGCTTATGTTTTGCCTCATGAGGTAAGTCCATCATCTAAAAGTACTCATAAAGTTTATCTAAAGAATATGCTCATTTCTGAGAAAGCTGAGAATATGCTGCCAGACTGGGCATTTTTTGTGAAATGTATCATCAATACTGAAAATTTAAAGCCTACCGCTTCGCGTGAATCATTTTATGAGGATAAAGATTTAAAGAAAACTAGAGATGATCTTGGAAAGATTCTAAAGCAATATTTGCTAGATCTTGAAAAAAATAATCCAGAGCAATTAAAGAAATTATATGTGATCCATTATCATTCAATGAATACTTTGGCTTTGCATGATGATGAGTTTTTCAAAATAATAATTCCCTATATACCATTTGAAACAGATCATGGAAATTTGACTTTAAGTGAATTTGAGAATCTGACTGATGTTATCAGACATATTTCGAATGTAGATGAATTTAGGCAAGTTGCTAGTATTGCAAATGCTCAAGGTATATCAATTATTAACTCTGGGTATACTTATAAGCGGGAATTATTAGAGAAATTAAGCCGACTTTTCCCCAATAAACAAGTTGTAGAAGTAAATACTGAGCATTTTATAGAAAGGTTTGAAGAGCCATTTCCATCAGAAAAAGAGGCTGCTGCTTTTTTTAGTCGAATTGCCAATTCTGTATTAGATGAATTTAAATGCCATGCAATACTAAAGAAGTTTGAACCTGCAAATCTCTCCACATTATACAGTAAAGACGAGTTTTCGAGCTTATGGAATTCTATTCAGAAATCTGATGAAGTATCTAATACTTTGTGGGGTGGAATAATGAATCAACTAAGCAGTAATGAGTTTATTAATGGATACTCAAAGCTCTGCTTTAATTTAAAAAGCCCATTGATAAAGAAATTAACTACGATTACAGATGAAGAACAGCTCAGTTTATATGTAAAGGTATTGTATGTTCAATCTTTACTTTTAGGGCACCATCCACTTGGAGCAGAAGAGTTGGAAATACTGAGCTCTGGTTTAACTAAGTTAATCGACTTTGGTATAAAATAAAAAAGGTAAAATTTATTCTTTTACCTCTTCAAAATCTATATACTCTCCAGATTTATCTTTCTTTGAGTTTTTATCCTTTTTAGGAATGAGTATCTGGAGGTTATTTTCTTTTTTGGTTTCGTAGGCTACATTATTATTTTGCCTTCTTTCAAATTGTTGAGTAGGTATTTCTTTCCCTTGAAATGCAGCAATTACTCTGTAGATAAATCCCCAAAAACGTGCTAGTAAATAAATAACTAGTATTGATACGATCAAAAATTTAAAAAACATATATCAAGACTTTTTCTATTTAACCACCTATATAGACTGATGGTTTCAAATATAAAAAGAAGCCTGTCTTAATAAATTAAAACAGGCTTTTGAGTTTGTTATCTCGACAAGTATAGGTTCCTTTCTGCGTAAACCTTTCTAAAGAATTCATCTCTTAAATCGTCGATAAAGTAGATGGCTTCTCCAGTAGATTTCATTTCTGGACCTAACTCCTTGTTTACATTAGGGAATTTCTCGAAAGAGAATACAGGGATCTTAATTGCATATCCTTTTTTAACAGGTTGGAAATCAAAATCCTGAATTGTTTTTTCTCCTAACATGATCTTAGTTGCATAATTCACATAAGGCTCTTGGTATGCTTTACAGATAAAAGGCACTGTTCTAGAAGCTCTTGGGTTAGCTTCAATAATGTAAACCTTATCGTCTTTTATCGCAAACTGAATGTTTAATAAACCTACAGTTTTAAGCTCTAAAGCAATTTTTCTTGTGTAGTCCTCTATTTGATGTAATAGTAAGTCTCCGATATTGTATGGAGGTAATACAGCGTAAGAGTCACCAGAGTGGATACCAGCAGGTTCGATGTGTTGCATAATACCAATGATGTAAACATCCTTACCATCGCAAATCGCATCAGCTTCTGCTTCAATAGCTCCGTCTAAGAAGTGATCGAGCAAAATACGGTTGTTAGGTATTTTTCTCAATGTTCTTACTACGTGCTCTTCTAGTTCTTCCTCGTTAATTACAATCTTCATACTCTGACCTCCTAGTACATAAGATGGTCTTACAAGAAGAGGGAAACCTAAATCTTGGCAAACTTCTAAAGCTTCGTCAGCATTTTTAGCTACACCAAATTTCGGATATGGAATTTTATTCTTTTTAAGTAAGTCTGAGAAGCTTCCTCTATCTTCTGCAAGGTCAAGCGCTTTATAACTTGTGCCTAAAATTTTAATGCCGTAGCGATCTAGCTTTTCTGCAAGTTTAAGGGCAGTTTGACCACCTAGCTGAACAATTACACCTTCTGGTTTTTCATGCTCTATTATTTCGTAGATATGCTCCCAGAAAACTGGTTCGAAGTAAAGCTTATCAGAAATATCGAAGTCTGTAGAAACTGTCTCAGGGTTACAGTTAATCATAATGGTTTCGTAACCACATTCTTTAGCTGCTAATACACCGTGAACACAGCAATAGTCAAACTCGATACCTTGACCAATTCTATTTGGACCTGCACCTAATACTACAATTTTCTTTTTATCAGAAGCAACAGATTCGTTTTCTTCGTCAAAAGTAGAGTAGTAATATGGGGTTTCAGCAGCAAATTCTGCCGCACAAGTATCTACTAGTTTCCAAACTCTATTGATGTTTAGCTCTTTTCTTCTGTTGTAAACGTCGCTTTCAAGGCAGTTTAGCAAATGAGCTATTTGGCGGTCTGCATAACCTTTTTGCTTAGCTTGTAAAAGAAGATCTTTTGGGAGTGTATTTAGCTTATAAGTCTCAATGTCTTTTTCAAGCTCAACAAGTTCTTCAATTTGATGTAAGAACCATTTGTCGATATGAGTAAGCTTTTGAATAGTTCTTAGAGAAATTCCAAGTCTAAATGCATCATAAATCTTGAAGATTCTATCCCAACTTGGTTTCTCAAGACTAGGTAAAATTTGTTCTTGTTTTTCCAGTCCTTTACCATCAGCGCCTAATCCGTTTCTCTTAATCTCTAAAGACTGACAAGCTTTTTGCAATGCTTCTTGGAAGTTACGACCAATACCCATTACTTCACCAACAGATTTCATCTGTAAACCTAACTGGCGGTCTACACCTTGGAATTTATCGAAATTCCAACGAGGTATTTTTACGATTACATAATCAAGTGATGGCTCAAAGTATGCAGAGGTATTTCCTGTAATTGCATTTTTAAGTTCATCTAGGTTGTAACCGATAGCAAGTTTAGAAGCAATTTTTGCAATTGGGTAACCAGTTGCTTTAGATGCAAGAGCAGAAGATCTTGAAACCCTTGGGTTAATTTCGATACCTACAATACTATCGTCATCTGGGTTTACAGCAAACTGAACATTACAGCCACCTGCAAACTCACCAATTCCATTCATCATTTTAATAGCCAGATCACGCATGTTTTGGTAAACAGTGTCTGGAAGTGTCATGGCTGGTGCTACAGTTATAGAATCACCTGTATGTACACCCATTGGGTCTACGTTCTCAATAGAACATATAATAATAATGTTACCAAGGTTATCTCTTAGTAACTCCAGTTCGTACTCCTTCCAACCCAAAATACTTTGTTCTATCAACACTTCGTGAACCGGAGACATGTGTAAACCTCTTGTAAGTGCTTTGTCAAATTCATCTTTTGAATTTACAAAACCACCACCAGTTCCACCTAGGGTGAAAGATGGCCTAATTACAAGTGGGAATCCAATTTCCTGAGCAATTTCTTTTCCTTCAAGAAAAGATCTTGCAATTCTACCCTCACAAACATTTACATTTAGCTCAATCATCTTCTGACGGAAAAGCTCTCTGTCTTCCGTAGTTTGGATTGCATCAATGTCTACACCAATTATTTTAACCCCGTATTTCTCCCAAATTCCAGCTTCATCACAATCAATAGCAAGATTAAGTGCTGTTTGACCACCCATGGTAGGTAGTACAGCATCAATATCGTGCTTTTCGAGGATTTCAATAATCGATTTCTTTTCGAGTGGCTTAAGATAGATGTTATCAGCAGTCACAGGGTCTGTCATAATAGTAGCCGGGTTTGAATTGATAAGTGTTACTTCAATCCCTTCTTCTCTTAATGACCTTGCTGCCTGTGATCCTGAGTAATCAAACTCACATGCCTGACCTATAATAATCGGCCCGCTTCCAATAATAAGTACAGATTTTATATCTGGGTTTCTAGGCATTTTTCTATGGTTGGTTATACGTATGCTCAAATTGGGTGCAAAGGTATAAACCGGAGCTTGCTTTTGGAAATAAGCACCAAAAGAATCTTAACAATATGGTAATATTAAATGCTTTAATATAAAAACAATGGTTTATTGAAGCCGTTTAATTTACGTTTAGGAAAATTTATATATGATTTTAGTAAAAGAATATTTTTTAGCTGGTTATAAAGCAACATGGTCTGGTAGCTATTTTAATGCAGTAGAATTATTAGGTCATTACGTAAATTTTCCTCATCCGACATTACTTGAGAGAGTAACAGCAGAAATGCAAGAGTTAAAAACTCAAACAGGAGTAGCAGTGGCAGATGTGCTCTCAGTACAAAATACAGCTAGCAAGGCTAGAATTCATATGATGCCTCCTCCAGAGTTTCCTGAAGCTTATTTTTCTTGGGCAAGAATGTGTTACAGTGGGTTTGATGAAAAACTTTCTGATCTATCTCCTGAAAAAATAGCTTTTGATATAGGATATTATAGTGGAGAAATTTTAACATCTATGAAAGTGTTAAAGGTGATTTTAAAGATTTCGACTGCAGTAATTGGTGTACCTGCTTTTGAACCTCAATGGAAAAACCTCTCAAAAACTATATTAAAGGCAAATAAACAATTATCTGCAGCAGCAAGATTATCTACGATGACACCTAATGGTCCTGTAAAATTGCACGATTTGTTATATGCTAGACTAAGCATTGCAGCATTTGAAATCGGACAGGCTGACATCGATTTTTCGAGTGAAGCATATTTAAGATTGCTTTCAGGAAAAATTGAAAATTACCTGTCAGATTTCAATAAAAGTATTCAAATAATTGCTGCAGAATTATAACTATTCCTCTTTTTTAAAGGCTTTATAGCCTGAAAATACAAGTGCTATAACAACAATTAAAGCTACCAAAATTCCACTGATAGAAGTAATGTTAGCACCAATTACATAAGAATCTGGATTAAAGCTAAATTTAATTTCGTGGTTTCCAGCAGGAACTTCTAGCGCTCTCAATACATAATTAACTCTTAGTATTTCAGCTTCCTTTCCATCAATTGTGGCAGTCCACCCTTTAGGATAGTGGATTTCTGAGAATACAGCCAATCCATCATTGCTATTTTCACTTTTGTAAGTGATTTCTCTTTGAGAATAACTTTGCAACTGGATGTTAGCAGCACTATCTAATGAGTAATTAGTTTTACTTGTTTTAAAATCAGCAGTATTGATAACAGCTTCTTGTGCAGGGTTAATACTGTTAACTTCAGCAATTGCTTCATCAGCAGAACCAACTTCTACTACTTTACTTACAAACCACGCATTGCCTAAAGCTTTTGAGTTTTCAATAACTTGATTGGCTTCGTTACCATACTTAATGTATTTAGCATTTAGCATATTGATGGCAGGTGTTTCTGAAAAGTCTGGTAATTTTCCACCCCTTAAAGAACCTATAATTACATTTTGCTCAGGATATAATTCTCTCTCAATAAGGTCATTATAACGCATCATTTTAGCTGCAAAATAACCTCCTAGAGATTTGTGGTAATAAGAAGTTTGGGCTTCTTGACTAAAACTACCCAAAGTTAAAACTCGATAGTGCGGGTCTTTATCTTTTAGTATGGCATTATCTGCAGGTGTTATTTGATGAGCCTGTTTTACCGCATTTTTCTTAAACATTTCAGGATATAGGTAACGATTACCTACTAACCAAACATCACCAATCATTACAACACCTAAAATACCTAAAGCTACATTTTTGCTTAATTTACCAAGCATAGTAAAATATAAGATAGCACCAGCAAGTACAATTAAGAATGCTGAACGGAAGGCATCTTTTCTCATAAATGAAAGTCTATCTTCTCGAAGTGCTTTTATTAAAGCATTAGCTGCATTTTGATCGTTTACACCTAATCTTTGTGGAAAGCTAGCATCTTTAGCAGTATTAAATGAGCTCATTCCACCGAATATTGCAAAGAATAAAGCAAGACCTGCAGTTACACCAACTGCTATAAATAAGTTCTTTTTAAGCTCATCGGTAAGCTTAGTTTCTAGTAATTTTTGAAGTGCTAAAATTCCTGCTAATGGCATCAGCATCATAGTCATGCTTAATGCCATGGATACAGAACGGAATTTGTTGAACCCAGGGAAGTAATCAAATAAGAAGTAATTGAAAAATGATAGGTTTTTACCCCAAGCGAACATCATAGATATAATCGCTCCAGCTAAAATCCACCAGCGCATTCTGTCTGGTAAAATTAGCATAGCAAGAATAAACAGAAAGCATACAATTGCTCCCATGTATAATGGGCCTGCTGTAAACATTTGATCTCCGTGATATAGAGGAACCACCGGACCAACTCCTACTAATTTATCTGCCTGCTGTTTACCAAAAAGATTAGAAATAGTTTCATAAACATTACTGCCTTTTTGCAACGATTCTCCACTACTACCACCATAGAAATATGGAATTAGTAATGTGAAGGTTTCCATTTTGCCCTGACTCCAATTAAATGCATATTCTTTTTCTAAACCTTCATTTTTTTGTTCTCCGCTTTCTGCATCAGTTGAAGTAAGTTGCTTTTCACCACGCATAGAATATGGTGTATATTCTTTTACCATCCACAATCTTCCAACTGCTGTACCGAATGCCAAAACAATTGCTATAACCATAATACCAGCTTGCTTAGCAAACATGGGTATTTCATTATTTTTTACTGCAAATATTAATTCACTAATAGAATAGGCTAGACAAACAAATACCAGATAGAAAGTTATTTGATAGTGTGGTGCACCAATCTGTAAGGATAGACCAAGGGCAAGAATGGCAAAGCCGAGTAATAATTTTTTTCTGAAAATAAGATGTATCCCAGCTAAGACCAGAGTTGAATAGCCAATCGCCCATGATTTGGTGACGTGTCCAGCTTCTATATTAATAATATTATAGGAAGAAAAAGTAAATGCAAGTGAGCCTAATAATGCTAACCATGGATTTACTTCGAAACTTAAAAGCAATATCCAAAAGCAGAACATG
>PBYL01000396.1 GCA_002729595.1 Thalassovita sp.
CAGAAACAGAAAGAGCTATTCAGGAAAATATCTATCAATTGGTAGCGGGTAAAACGGCATTAATTATTGCACACAGGCTTTCGACTATTAGACATGCAGATAAAATATTAGTTTTGAAGGAAGGAGAAATTATTGAAAGTGGTACGCATGATTCTCTGCTCGAGCAAAAAGGCTTATATGCAGAATTGTGGAATGTACAGACTGGAATTGTTTTTAAAGAAGAAAATACCTGATGGAAAGTTACAGATTAGAAAGACTTACAGCACTAATTGAAGAAAACCACAGAATACTATCGTCTCATAGTGTAGAAGAACCTGCTTGGGAAACTGTAAAAGGGACTGCCTATAAAGATCAAGTAGTTGAGTGTTATAAAAATCTGGGTGGGAAATTTAATGAGCCATTTATTAAAGCAGATAATTGGCACATTGTGTTAGAAAATGATTTTATTATCCAGTTAGATGATGCATTGCATTTTAACAGGTATAGAATGCAAACCCTTAGAAGTGAGATTTATGCTAAACTGCCAGACTTTCCGATTGAGCCTTTTAGAAACTTTTGTAGAAAGAATGAATCTGAATGTATAAAGTCTGGTTTGGCAGGAGACAACTGGACTTTCCCATATGCAGAAAAACAATTTGGCAGAGCAGAAGAGCGAGGCGATTTTACTAAAAATGGTTCACCTGCATGGAAAATAAGAGCTTATAGTGATTTTTTACAAGATGCTACTGCCTTAGCCCTAAATAAGAAAATCTTTAGAATTTCTATTTTCCAGCAAATGATGATTAATCGACAATTATATAAAATTGGAGATATTTTAATGGGAGGTACACCTGAGCAATTAAAATCTTTACAGAACTACATTGATAGGAAAATATCTTCATAAGAAGTAGCAATAGTATTGATTTCGGGTTTCTTAGGATTGTATTTTATTGTTAAATCCTCTTGCCTTTCAAAAAGCATTCGCTGCACTTTGCCATGTTGTGTAGTACCGTTGTTGATATAGGTTTCTCCAAAAAATGTCTCATTCTCAAAACTGAAAGAGTACTTTACTTTGTAACCCTGAATTAAAACTCTATTGCCATCTACAGTTTGGTGCATAGTACTATCGGGTGTAACTGAAACGATTCTACCAGTAGTGGAGCCCTCAAGATTATCTGCCCGCGATTTTTGCATAAACACGGGCAGTTCAAATAATAAATCTTGAGCAAGAAATGGAAATAACAGAAGCATGATAAGGTATCTAGACCAACCTGTATACAAAAAATGACTGTATTTCATCACTGAATTCTTAAATTTTAAAGGAATACAGTTTTTCCAGTTTTAAAAGCTTCGTCTGCAGCCATTACGATTTTTAAGCTGTTAACTGCATCATTTAAATGCGCTGTAAGATCAAGATCTTCTTGAATGGCTTTTAGGAAAAACTCCTGCTCCAAATCGCATAATCCTTGATGATCTGGCTCGTCTTCTGTGCTAATAAACTCATCTTGCTTTTCAAACTTTCTGTCTGGCCCTAATTTACCATGATGCAGTTTTAGTGAGTTTGTTTTAGAGTGAAGGTCAATATCATCTGAATTTCCTGTTTTTTCAACAATACTTACAGCACCTTTAGGTCCCATTACATCTTTTACAAAGAAAGCAGTTTCGCTAATCATTGGTCCCCAACCTGCTTCGTACCATCCTACAGAACCATCTTCAAAAGTTACCTGCAAGTGGCCATAGTTATACATGTCTTCCGCAACTTCATCTGTTAATTTGGCGCCAATTGCATTTACGCTCACTGGTTTAGATTCTGTCATCTGGCACATTACATCTACATAATGCACACCGCAATCAACGATAGGAGACATGGATTTCATCAGGTTTAAGTGAGTAGCCCATGTTTTACCACTACTTTGTTGGTTTAAGTTCATTCTCATTACTAATGGCTTTCCAAGAGTATGAGCAATTTCTATAAATTTCTTCCAAGCAGGGTGTACTCTTAAGATATAACCAACAACAACTTTTTTATTAACAGAGAGTGCTTTGTCTACAATTTGTTGTGCTTGTTCTACAGTTAGGGCGAGAGGTTTTTCTACAAAAACATGAGCTCCTGCATTAAGACTTTTAATAACATAATCAGCATGTGTGTCTGGGTAAGTGTTGATAGAAACAGCATCTGGTTTGGCAATTTCGAGGGCTTCTTCAAAGGAGTTATAACCGGGTACACCTCCTAATTCTTCGGTAAGTTCTTTTCTGCTTTCTGGTGTTCTGCTAACCAAACCGGCAACTTCAAATTGAGGTATTTTATGGTACGCTCTTGCGTGTGAGGCACCCATATTACCACATCCTACTACTAATACTCTCAGTTTTTTCTCCATTGAAATTTTAATTATTTATGAGTTTAATGCAATTTAAATCGTACTAGATAATTCATTAAAAAAGGGGTCTTTTTAAATCCCTTGAAATAATATCAAAATAGTGTAACATCTTTTATCAATTTGTTAGATGTCGACCTTAAAAATAGCAAAGAATTAAAATATTTTGCACTGGTTTGGAATTTGCATACATTAGTCAAAACCAATAAACAAAAAATAATAACTAATTGTAAAACCTTGCATATGAGAACAACACATGCAGACGTAACTGCTGAATCTGACATTCAGTTAGTTAATCTAATTAATCAGCAAAAATTTTCTGCTGCATCAGCTATCATCAAAGATGAAAACTATTCAGATGAATTAGTCTATCTCATTGAAAGTGAAAGTCAAGATCTGGATCACAACCAGGCTTACTCATTTTGTACATTTATGCTCGACAACCAAAAAAATGGTTCATTATGGCATAAGTTGTCTTACAAATCAGCAGATAATCTATCTAAAACAAAGCCTAACTACAAGTATAAGGCGCTAAACCATCTTTTAAAAGCTATCGAAAAGGATAATAGCGATTGGAAATTAAAAGAAGAAGCTCTTAGTTTCTACGAAGGTGGTATGCTACCAAAAGAATTTGGTAAAGCTTATGCTGAGATTGTAATTAAGAAGGACCCGACCAACGAAAAGGCCTTAATGGTTCTGGAAAATGAATGGGACTTAATTTAAATTTATTGAAATATTTTATAAGCCGGTTTCTAAAGAGACCGGTTTTTTTATGCCCTTTCTTTAAACTTCTTTGTAAGATATTAAAACCGGATGAACCTATACTGTAGTTGGCTGGTTTAAAAGCTTTATATATTTACATTTTAATCAATTTTTAAGAAATTGATTTTAGTAGATTTATTTTATTCTGAATAATTATTGAGCTTTTACTAATTTTGCCTTCATGCAGCAAAAACTGAGATTATATAATACACTTAGTAGGGAGAAAGTTGTTTTTGAACCGATAAATCCTCCTTTTGTTGGGATGTATGTTTGTGGCCCGACAGTTTACAATAATGTACATCTTGGGAATGTACGCACATTTACTTCATTCGATATTCTTTTCAGATATTTAAAACATCTAGGATATAAAGTTAGATATGTACGAAACATAACTGATGTAGGCCATTTGGTGAATGATGCAGATGATGGCGAGGATAAGATTGGTAAAATAGCCAAGTTGGAGAATTTGGAGCCGATGGAGATTGTGCAGCGCTATACCACAGACTTCCACGATGTAATGGCTAGAATAAATAACCTACCACCTAGCATAGAACCTACAGCAACAGGTCACCTTCTTGAGCAAATTTCTATGATTAAAGAATTGCTCGTAAAAGGAATGGCTTATGAGGTAAATGGTTCAGTGTATTTTAGCATTAGAAAATATAACGATAAATATACTTACGGAGAATTATCTGGTAGAAATATTGACGAATTACTAGGCGGTAGTCGTGATTTAGATGGGCAGGATGAAAAACAAGAATCAATAGACTTTGCTCTTTGGAAGAAAGCTACTGGTGGGCACATTATGCGTTGGGATTCTCCTTGGAGTGTTGGATTTCCGGGTTGGCATCTAGAGTGTTCTGTAATGAGCCATAAATATCTGGGTAAAACTTTTGATATTCATGGTGGCGGACTGGATTTAAAATTCCCTCATCATGAGTGTGAGATTGCTCAAGGAACAGCTGCACATGGTGAGCATCCGGTTAAATACTGGTTACACGCAAACATGCTAACTGTAAACGGGCAAAAGATGAGTAAATCTTTAGGCAACAGTATTTTACCAGATCAGCTTTTTACTGGAAATCATGAATTGCTAGATCAGTCTTATTCTCCAATGACATTGCGTTTTGCTATGTTGCAAGCACATTACAGAAGTACAATGGATATTTCTAATGATGCTTTAAAAGCAGCGGCAAAGGCATACAGAAAATTGATGAATGGACTTAGAATTGCCAAAAGTCTTGAGTATGACGAAAGTGCAACTGTAGATAAAAATGACAAAGCCATTTCTCAGATTAACAGCATTGTAGATAGTATTTACAGAGGATTAAATGACGATCTTAACACTGCTGTAGCGATTGCTGGTTTATTTAACATGCAAAAGAAACTGAATTCAATTCATTTGGGACAACTGCAACCAGAAGCTTTGGATAAAGATACTTTTGACCGCATGATATCAACTTTTGCAACTATTTCGCATGATGTGTTAGGTTTGGTAGAAGAGAAGCCTCAAAACCTTGAAAATGCAATTGATATTGTATTGGAAGATTACAAGGCTGCCAAACAGGCAAAAGATTATGAGAAAGTTGATGTGATTAGAGCAAAACTTAAAGAAATGGGCCTTTCTGTTAAAGATATGAAAGACAGAATTGAATGGGCTTATGAGGAATAAAAAATATCTTATCTAACATAATGAATCCGTCTTTAGCAGAGACGGATTTTTTTTTAAACCAATTGCCACTCCAGATACTATCGAAGCAGATTCTGCTTTAATACTACGTAAGATTTTTCAGTTTAATGAATTGGCTACGTAATTTTTGGAATTATATTTCACTAGCTGGAGTGACAGATGGCATGGCCTTCCCAATACAGAAGCGGGTAATGCTATCGAATCAATTTGCTTTAGTTATAGGGATAATTGCAATTTCATTTACAATTATTCTCTTATCTGGACCAGGCGCTAATGTTGCCCCTACATTTACTATGTTGGTGCTGGTGTCTTCTATTTACTTTTTGAATAAAAACGGATATACCAAAGTATCTAGGTTTTTGGTGAGTATAGCTCCACTTTTAGGTTTAATATTCTTAAACATTTCAATAAAGCTTAATTCGCCTGATAATATAGGTATGGTACATTATGTTTCACCAAGAATGCTAATGGTGAGCTTAATTGCACTGCCAATGACTCTTTTTACTTTTGATGAGAAAAAGTCTTTGTTTTTGGCATTGATTTTTCCTTTGGGTGCTGGTTTTTTCTTTGAAGATATACACGATTTATTTGGTATTAGTAGTGAGGAGTTAGGTATTGATGATGAATATCAATCAACAGTAGCAGAAGACATGATTCTGTTGATCGTGCTTCAGCTCGGAACATTCTTATTTCTACTAAACCTAAATAAGCAGTATGAGAAGATTAATGATAATTTGTTGAAAGATGCTGCTGAGAAAAATTCTAATCTGCATAGAAATGAAGAAACTCTTAAAAAGTCTTTAGAAGAACTAGAAGTGGCTCGACAAGAAGATGAAAGAAGAAACTGGGTAACGAAAGGTATTGCAGAGCTAAGCCAAACTTTAAGAGATAACGATTACGAAGATATATATTCAGGTGTAATTACTGACATCGTAAAATACCTAGAAGTAAATCAAGGTGGATTTTACGTAGCAGATGCTTCTGAGGAAATTGTTTCTCTCCATTTAAAAGGCTGTTACGCTTACGGGAGAAAGAAGTTTGTCGAGCAGAACATTGAAGAAGGAGAGGGATTATTAGGCCAATGCTATTTAGAAGGTACTTTTATCCATCTTACAGAAGTACCAAATGATTATATAGAAATTACATCTGGTTTAGGAGAAGCTACTCCAAGCTCTTTAATTTTAATGCCGCTTAAGGTTAATAATAAAGTAGAAGGCATTATAGAATTAGCCAGTTTTGATGTATTTGAGAATCATCATATAGATTATCTGGAAAAAATAGCGGAATCTCTTGCTGTGTTTATTGCAAACAAAAGAACTACAGAGCAAACCAAAAAGCTTTTAGAAGAAACTGAAAGTGCTACTCAAACCCTTCGTTCACAAGAAACAGAGCTCCGTAACAGTTTTGAAGAACTACAAGCTACCAAAGAAGAAATGGAGCATAAAGAGAAATTCTACTTAGAAAAAATTGAGCAATTAGAACTGAAGATAAATCAATCAAATTCTGAGAAACCCGCTTAAATTTTTATTTCATTACCTTTTTAGCATCTACTTTTCTTGTTCTAAAAGAATTGCAACGGAATTCTTTCTGATATTTCATGAATATTTATTATGCTTGACAAATAGAATTGTATTAATAAATATTCAAAAAGAAAATGAGAACAAGACTTCGCATAATCACCTTATTTTTTACAGCCTTTATTTTATCAACTGGACTAGCTTTCTGCCAGACTGAAAAAACACAATTACCACCAGAAGCAACTGAGTTTTATGAACCAGTACCACCTAAAGTTGATCCAGGTAAAACCACTTTAGATCCTCCTTCAGATGCAATAGTATTGTTTAGTGGAAAGGATTTAGATATGTGGCAAAGCGCAAAAGATGGTAGTTTTCCAAAGTGGAAGGTTACTGATGGTACTTTCGTAGTAGAGAAAGGCACTGGTGACATCCAAACTAAGCAAGCTTTTGGAGATGTTCAGTTACACATCGAATGGAGATCACCACAAGTAATTGTTGGAGAAGGACAGGGTAGAGGTAACAGTGGTATTTTTTTAATGGGAATGTACGAGTTACAAGTATTAGATTCTTACGAAAGTAAAACTTATACTAATGGTCAAGCAGCTAGTATTTACAAGCAATCTGTTCCATTGGTAAATGCAACCAAAGCTCCAACAGAGTGGGAAGTATACGATGTGATTTTTAGTGCGCCAAAATTTAATGCAAATGGTATAGTAACAAAACCAGCAACAATTACTGTGTTGCATAATGGTGTACTTGTACAAAACCACTTTGCGCTAAGAGGGCCAACCGAATATATCGGAATTCCAAACTACAAAGCACATGCAGATAAGTTACCATTGAAATTGCAAGATCATGGTAACCCTGTTAGTTATAGAAATATCTGGGTAAGAGAATTGTAAAAATTTAAATAAGCGAAATATTAGATAGTGTAGATGTAAAAAATACGAGTTAAATCGCTTTCTGTATTGTAAAGCTTAGTTCTAATGCTTTTAAAGCCTGCTTTTTCACAAATACCTTGTAATTCTTCAAGTGTGGAAAGGTAGGCTTCTAATTTTCCCCAATCAGTTTCAAACTTCACAAAGTTATCTGGAGATTTTTCACCTATGTATTTCACCTTTTCATAGGGGGTTTCAATAATTACTTTTCCACCCGGGTTAAGTTGGTTTTTAAGCTCTTTTAAGGCATTTTCTTGTTCATCTAGAGAAAGTTCCATTATACCAGACCATAACCATAAAAAGCAATCTATTTTTTCAGGGAGTTTTAATTTCTTTGCATCATCATGGATTATTTCAACATGTTCATTTGATGCAAATTGATGTTTCATGTATGAAACTAAGTGAGCTACTCTCTCAACAGCATAAATTTTCCCTTGGAAGTTTTCATTAATTATGGCTTCTATTGCTCTTCCGTATCCGGCTCCGATTTCTGCAATCACTTTAGCATCGCAGAATTCACTATTTATTGCTTTAATATCTGCGCCATTACTTAGGCCGATAATTTTAGCAAATTCGATGAATCTATTAATGTCAATTTTCTCATAAAAACTGAGATTAGCATCATTGATTTGCTTTGGTTGATTTAATTGTAATTGATGTGTTTGGGTATTTGCCATAAAAGTTCTAGTTGAAAATTAACCGTACTTTAAAAACTTGTGTTGGCAAAATCTATTACTTTGAACTTCAAATAAGTTTTAATGAAAAGGAATAAAAAAAGGCATTTTACAAAATTTTGGTAAAATGCCTTTTAGATTTAAATATATTGTAGTTTACAGCTCTCTATTTTGAGCATCAATGTTGGCAATACTTATCATATTAAGAACTTCTCTTACAGAGCTTCCCATTTGCAAAATATGAACAGGTTTATTCATACCAAGAAGAATTGGACCTACAGCTTCAGCAGTTCCCATTACTTGTAGTAATTTGTAGGCAATATTTGCCGCAGAAAGATTCGGGAAGATAAATACGTTAGCTGAATTATCGATTAAATCAGAGAAAGGGTAGTTTTCTTTCAATGCTTCTTGATTAAAAGCAAAGTTTGCTTGAATTTCACCTTCAACTATTAAATCTGGCTCAGTTTCTTTTAGAATTTCCACTGCTTTTCTCATTCTTCTCGGCTCATCATCGTCAGAAGATCCAAAGTTAGAGTAAGATAGGAGTGCAACTCTTGGTTCAATATCAAACTTATCTTTAACAGCTGCTGCGGTTAGTTTAGTAATATCTACTAGCTCTTCAGCTGTTGGGTTTGGAATAATAGTAGTATCAGCAAAGAATAATGGACCTTTTTTCGTGATCATTAAATACATACTTGATACCTTTTTTCCAGGTGCATAAGTACCAATAATCTCTAGTGCTGGTCTTATTGTATTCGCGTAATTTCTTGAAATACCTGAGATAAGAGCATCTGCATCACCTTGGTCAACCATCATGGTACCAAAGTAATTTCTACCTTTAATCCTCTCCTGAGCTTCAAACCAGTTATATCCTCTTCTTTGTCTTTTAGCGAAGAAAGAATTAGCATACTTTTCTCTTAGCTCTTTACTGTCTTCGCTTCTAGGATCAATAATCTCAACATCATCTAGTTTAATTTGATGAGTTTTCATGATGTCTTTAATCACTTGAGCATTTCCTAATAATATAGGCTCGCAAATACCTTCATCTAAGGCAATCTGAGCTGCCTTTAAGATACGATGATCATCCGCTTCAGCAAAGACAATTTTTTTAGACTTTTGCCTTGCTCTATTTATCATTACTCTAAGCACATTGTCATCATTACCCATTC
The DNA here is from genome assembly GCA_002729595.1 of Thalassovita sp. Classification (GTDB taxonomy): domain Bacteria; phylum Bacteroidota; class Bacteroidia; order Cytophagales; family Flammeovirgaceae; genus Chondrinema. Next base: position 9,105 of record PBYL01000396.1, read on the forward strand.
TTTTGACCAATACACTTTCATAAGCATCCCAGTCTGTAATTTCTTTCTGAGCTACACCACTTTTAATGGCTGCTTTTGCTACTGCCGGAGTTACAGTTGTAAGCAATCTTGGATCAAATGGTTTTGGTATGATATAATCTCTGCCAAAAGAGATATTACTTTGATTATAGGCTCTCATTACAATATCTGGAACAGGAGCTTTAGCTAATTCAGCAATTGCTTTAACTGCTGACAACTTCATGTCTTCATTAATCTCAGTTGCTCTTACGTCTAGTGCACCTCTAAAAATGAATGGAAAACCTAATACATTATTTACTTGGTTAGGAAAATCTGATCTGCCTGTCGCCATAATTACATCGCTTCTTGTTTCCATAGCCAAGTTGTAATCAATCTCTGGGTCTGGATTAGCAAGAGCAAATACAATTGGGTTTTTAGCCATGCTTAAAAGCATCTCAGGAGTCATTACATTGCCTTTCGAAAGACCTAAGAAAAAGTCACTTCCAACAAGAGCTTCATCTAAAGTATTTACATCTCTTTCAGTAGCATATTCTTTTTTGAATCCACTCAGACCTTCTCTATCAGCTCTTATTACGCCTCGGCTATCACAAACAATTATATTTTCTTTGGTTACTCCGAGTTCAATAATGATTTTGATACAAGAAATGGCAGATGCTCCAGCACCAGAAACAACTACTTTAATCTCACTCAGTTGTTTATCTACAACTTCAACTGCATTGATTAGTGCTGCACCAGAAATGATGGCAGTACCGTGTTGATCATCGTGCATTACTGGAATATTCATCTCCTTTTTTAATCTGCTTTCTATTTCGAAACAGTCAGGAGCTTTAATATCTTCAAGGTTAATGCCTCCAAAAGTTGGTTCTAATGCTTTTACAACAGAAATGAATTCATCTATACTTTTGGTGTTTAGTTCGAGGTCGAATACGTCAATTCCGGCAAAAATTTTAAATAATATGCCTTTACCTTCCATTACTGGTTTAGACGCCTCTGGGCCAATATTTCCAAGACCTAGTACTGCAGATCCGTCAGAAATAACAGCAACAAGGTTTCCTTTTGCAGTATATTCATAAACAGTTTCAGGATTTTCTGCAATTTCTAAACATGGAAATGCAACTCCTGGAGAGTAAGCTAATGCCAAATCTCTTTGTGTTTTCGAATCTTTAGTTGGGATTACTTCAATTTTACCAGGAGAATTCTTTTTATGGTATTCTAGTGCATCTTCGCGTCTTATTTTGCTCTTAGCCATTGTTTATGGTATTATATTTATAGTTTTTTCACAAATAAAGCACTTTCTGCTGGGAACTGTTCAAAAAAGCATCATATTAATTATATTGGTGCGAGGAACAGAAAAACTACTTACTATGTTGAAAGTAAGTTTGTGTTATTATTTTATTCCAAAATTGAGGTAAAATGAAAAAAACGGGAAAGTTTATAATTTTTTCTTCCATCTTATTATTAATGTCATTTGGTGCTTTCGCACAATCTTCGGATGATGAAGATGAAGAAAACCCTGATAAAATCCCCTTGATTGACAGGTTGTATTTTGGTGGTAATTTGGGTTTTCAGTTTGGTGATATCACCTATATTGATGTATCACCATTAGTTGGATATAAAATTACAGATAAGCTTTCAGGTGGAGTAGGAGGTACTTACAGATACTTAAAAAATAAGATTTATTATCCTGCTATCGAATCTAATATTTTAGGCTACAGATTTTTTGGAAGGTACGATATTACAGAAGTTGTATATCCATATGTAGAATATGAGAATTTAAGTTTTAGTTATGGAGATGAAAGTCCAAGACAATGGTACGATGCATTATTTGTAGGAGCAGGACTTTTTCAGCCCATTGGAAGAAGAGGAGGAATAAATCTTTTAGTCTTATATAATCTAAATTATTCGGCAACCACTGCAATGAATTCTATCTACAACAGTCCCTGGGTTTTCCGCGTTGGCTTCCAGTTCTAAATAGTTAATTTTAAAGTGTAATCAGGTGTAAATATTTGATAATAAAAGTAATTCCTTTCGTTAATGGATGAGATTCTGCTGTTTTAAAGCTAATGAAATATAAAAAAGTATCTTATAACATTAACGCATGAAGTTTTCGGTTTACCCATTGCTGGTGATAGTTTTCTTACTGGCTTTTTCTGACCTATCTTTTGGCCAACGAGGAAGATACAGTGGTAAGTTTACAAAAAAGAAGAGATACTGGAGTGTCGGATTATCAACAAATACGATAAACTATTTTGGTGATATAGTACCTAAGAACACGCTCACCAGTTTTGATATTGAATTTACTCGTCCTCAAATAGGTTTATTTGTACAAAGAAGAATATTTCCGAGTGTTACAATCAGATTAAATGCTGCTTGGGGAAGAATTGCTGGTAGTGATTATGCTAGCTCTGATCCTGAAGACGAAGAGACCGGAGGATATTACAGATATAGAAGAAATCTACATTTTAGAAATACACTCTATGAGTTATCTTCTGTAATTATTTATGATTTGATTAAAAACCCAAGTCTATCATACAGAAGACCTGAAAAGCCAATTCCATACCTTTTAGCAGGTTTAGGAGTGTTTTATCATAACCCGCAAGCTATGAGACCAGATGGTTTCTCAGGTACAGAATGGGTTGATTTAAGACCTTTAAAAACAGAAAATCAGGTAAAACCTTATTCTCCTATTGGCTTAGCAATTCCTGTTGGTTTAGGGGTGAGATATAGAGTTTCAAGAAAAGTAGATGTCGCATTTGAAATGGGTTACAGGTTTACATTTACAGATTATCTAGATGATGTAAGTGGTAATTATGTAGACCCAGCAGTATTCAATGATGATCTGGCAAGAGCTTTGCACGATAGATCAGCGGAAACTACAGATATGTACACAGGCGGAACTCGTGATGCAGAAGTTTTAGGTGAGGTTATCGATTATGTAAGTCCTATTGATGGTAAGACTTATAGATCAATAAATGGTTATGGAATGCCAAATAACTATAGAGGTTCACCTGATAAGGATGTATATTTGGTAACAGGTTTCCAAGTTTCTTATATTTTTTCAACAACCAGAACACCAAAGTTTAGATAAAGCAATTTTACTTTTAGTTTTGAAAAAAGTTTACTGTTAGGGAATTAGTTTATTAAGTTATGTATTTAACTTTTTGGATTAATTCCTGTTGACTAATTGAATTTAGCTTTATCTAAAGAAGAAACATTGGAAAAGAAAAACTTTCACAAGCAACTGCTTTTACTTGGCTTATTTAACTTATTACTAGTTGGGAATAGCATCTCTCAAAAATATGAGATAGGTTTTGGTTTAGGAGCTATTAATTACAAAGGAGATGTTGCACCTGTTGTCAAGTTTCAAAATACTCGACCTGGAGGTAATATTTTTTTTAGAATAAACTTTAGTGAAGCTGTTAGTTTAAGAAGCGGTTTAATGCTTGGAGCTATTTCTGGTAGTGATGAATATCAAAATGATCCATTTCTGCAACAAAGAAACTTCGGGTTTAAAAGTTTAATCACTGAGCTTAATAGTGTAATTGAATATAACTTCTTTGACTTTAGAAAAGATATTAGAAGGCAAAGTTATACTCCTTATATTTTTGCTGGTTTAGGTATTTCGGGTAATTTCCTTACAGAAACAACTGGTAATGCACCACCTCCTAATTCGAGTGTTATCCATGCTGCTATACCATTTGGTGTTGGTATTAAGAAAGCTTTAAATGACAAGTTTACCATTGCGGCAGAATTCTCAACAAGTAAAACCTTCTCAGATAATACAGATCTTATAGTAGATAATGATACTGGCTCAAGGAATACTAGAGTCTCAAGAACTGACTTGGATTCTTACTATTATTTGAATTTTACTTTGTCTTATAGATTCATCAGTTTAATTTGTCCTGACCATTTGAATGTTAAATAGCTTTTTTTAGGTATTTGCTGACTGCTTTTATTTTTCTGGTAATTTTCCTATCTTATCAATAATTACATCTGTAATTAAAATTTTACGTATGTAAATATTGATAAAATACTAGAAGATATGCCATGGAAACTATACGAAGATTACCTTATAAGCTTCTCTATATAGGAGTTATCATCTTTTCTGTAGAATTAGCCTTTGCAAATCCAAAAGAAAATGTATCAGTTGTATTTCCACAAATAACAGAGGTCTCTGTTAGAGCATTTGGGAATGATACTGTTATTTTTGTGCATTCCAACGGAATCCCTGCCTTTATTGCGCGAGCAGATCAAGATTTAATGGTGATTCTTGATTATATGCAACTTACTCCATTTCAATTTTCAGAATATAATGATTTAGAGACAGCTAGATCTGAAAACTTAAAAACAGGTGCTGTTTATTATCTAAGGAAAAAAAACAATAAAGCCTTAGTTGATCAACATATAGCTAAGCCTGGAGAAACTTTGTGGGATATCTCGCAAAAGTATGGAGTTAAGTTGGATAAACTATTAACCTATAATAGGATGAATAGTGCTGGACAAATGGTTGACGGTCAGGTGTTGAATTTGAGAAAAAAGAAAAAAAACATGCCATTACAAGTTTATCCTGAATATCAAAAAGAAAGTAAGATAGATCCATGGAAAGATTTGAAGAAGGCTTATTTGAATATTGAAAAAAAACAAACTTGAAATGATGAAGATTCTTTTGAAAATATATCAAATGAAACTGCTACTCTAAATCAATTGTCAGATATTTATATAGCATCTAAAAATGAAAATATATTTGATGTTTCAAGGAAATATGATGTAACTGTACTTGATATTATCAAATGGAACAATCTTGGGCAGAATTATCAGCTAGATGAAGGTTCAAGAGTTTATGTGAAGAATCCTGTTGGACAACAAGAAACTGCTCCTCAAAATATATTTCTAGAACCTGCTCAGGAGTCAGATCAACAAACATTGATTACGTCAAATAATACTTTTATTCCAAGTACAAACTTTCAAAATACTTCTTATTTAAATGGAACTAACGCCATAAATGTGAATTATTCTGCGCCACTTTCTGAAGTACTAAATCCATCAATGATTAATACATTGAATCATAAAGTGAATAAGGGAGAGTATGTTTATAAATTAAGTAGGATGTACGAAGTAGTGCCTGAAGATATTATGGAATGGAATAGTTTAAAAGGTAAAGCATGGCTTTATGAGGATGAAAGTGTGTTAATAAAGAAGATTTCTGGCTATGAAGTAAATCCACGGATTCATACTGTTAGAAAAGGAGAAACACTATACAGTATAACTGGTAAATATGGCACTACTATAAAAGATATTACTAAGTGGAATCAACTTACAGATTATACAATTTATCCGGGGCAAGATCTAATTGTAAGTGTGAAAGGTTTTGAGTCAGCTAAGGTTGTTAAAGATACGTCTGACATTATTGAGCCCTCAATACAATCCATTGTACAAGATAGTTTACAAAATTCATCAAATGTATCAAAAATTTTAGAAAATAATAATGTTGATTTTTTAACTTCTGATACTCAAAAGATAGAAGATGAAAAACTAGAAAGTAATAGTAGTTATCACAAAGTGGAGAAGGACGAAACTATTTATCAAATAGCTGCAAAGTACAACCAGTCTGTTTCAGATTTAAGAAGTTGGAATAACATTCCATACGGAACGAAACTAAAAGAAGGTCAAAAAATTATTGTAAAAAAACAATTAAATGATGATCTTGATTGAATATGCAAATTTGAATTAGGTTAATATATGCTAAAGCATTAAATTAATGATAAACTTTATTATTACTGAGCTTATTATTCAACTATATTTCTAATAGCATCCTAATTTTTATATCCATACATTATATACTCAATTACCAATTTTTTTTAATTTTTTAGATTAATCCAATTATTACTAACATCTCTACGCGTAGAGGTTGAAACTGGATAAATTAGGTGATTTTAAGAATGAGATATTTATTTTTTTTAACTCTTACTATTTTTCTATTTAGTAGTTGTAGTGAAGATAGTGACAAAGAAAGTATAAGTGCTTCTGAAAACATTGATAAGGCAAATCAAGAAGTTTCTGCAATTGACCAACAAACATACGATTTGGTTACTGCTGGAGCAGAAAATGTTATCGTATCTTATGAGCAATTATTGAATAAAATGCTCGCTACAGATATCAGTAAAGAAGAGCGAGAACTACTTGTAAAACAAAGTATCTATAACGGTCAGCAAAGTCAAGCCACTTACATTTTTGATAATCCGAATGTGATTATTGAAGATGATATTAGCCCAGATTTTTATACAAGCTCTAAGATAAAAGATCTAAAGGTTAGCCGATACCTAAAAGATTTATATCTGTTTTTAGATAGAGATAACAATACTTCTGTCAGTTTTGAGAATATAAAAACTTTGCAGATTAAAGAAGGTGAAGAGGTATTTGTAATTGTATATTTTGAGAGTATTATAAATGGCAAACATAGCTTGGAATCATTCCCGTATCAAAAAACAAAAAGAATAGCTACCATTAAAGCAGAGCAAAAGAATAAAAAGTGGGATTATTCTATAATGTCTATCGGTTTTTATGAGCTGACAGAAGTTAAAAATGATTCCAGGCCAGTAAGAACACTTAAAAAAGCTTAGTTTATTCGAAAGCAAAATTGTAGATTTTTGTAATCTTTTTGCGTTTTATTTTAGAGATGGTGATAGACATTCGAATATCATCTTCAGGTCTGCCTACGCCATCTACTTCTTGTTCGGCAATTTCATCAACTACGTTTAATCCTTTTAAAACAGTTCCGAAAATGGTATACCCTCCATCTAAATGATGTGCCCCTTCTTTGTTTTGTACAATATAAAATTGACTTCCACTAGATTTTTTTTCTGGATTAACTCTATCACCTTGCCTTGCTGCAGCAAGTTTGCCTCTGTGGTGCTTATAGTTATCAACTATCTCAGCATCAATAGTATAGCCTGGTCCTCCAGTACCGATTTTTCCTTCGCCATCTGGTTTAGAATTAGGGTCGCCGCCTTGAATCATAAAATCAACTAGAACCCTATGAAAGGTAGTAGAATCATAAAAATGTTCATTTGCTAATTTCACAAAATTATCTCGATGTAAAGGAGTTTCATCATATAATAGCAAATGAATTGTACCAAACTTGGTATATACTTTTGCTACATAACTTTTTTTAGGAGGCTTTGCTGAAAAAGCATTGCTTGAGTTAATAGAAAATAATAGCAATGTTAAAATAGAGGCTAAAAAAACTTTTTTCATGTATTATTTTTTACGAGAAATTAAATTTGAAAAATTAAGTCTGAAAAACGGCTTTTAAATAAATTTGAAAACCAGCATCCTAATGATAAAAAAATATATGCCAGCATTTTTTTGGCTCATTTTAATAATATATTTATTGTTTTTCTATGAACCTTCTGGTAATGGCGGACATAATATTCCACATTTTGATAAAGTTGTTCATGGAGTTTTATTTGGTACATTAAGTTTTTTGTTGAGTTATGCCTTTTTTAAAGACTTTCATTTTCAAAAAAGAAAAAATATAATCGTTCTACTGTCTTCAATTATTTTGTTTTTAGCTGTAGTTACAGAATTAATTCAGTATTTCTTTGTGCCAGGAAGAACAGGAGATGTAATTGATGCAATGGCAGATGTAACAGGTGCATTTTTAGGTTATAATTCTTATTTGTATTTGGTTAAAAAATCAACATTATCGCTAAAAAAATACCTGTTAAGTAATTAGAAAATTAATTAAAAAGTTCTTCGTCTCTCTCTACCATAAGTATAGAATGTTGAGGTACAATAAAGTATCTTTCATTCTCATACATCACTTCAAAAGCACTTTTTTGTAAAAAAATAGCCAGATCGCCTTCTTGAACCTGAAGTGGAATGTACTTTACTTTTTCATCAACAGGTTTCCATGGTTCATCGTAATTTTCACCCTGTACTGGTAGCGGATACCCTGGGCCAACTTTTAAAATATAACCAGATTGTATCTTTTCTTTTTCTTGAACTCCAGGAGGTAAGAAAAGGCCACTTTTGGTTTGATCTTTATGTGATTTCGGTTTTATAAGAACTCTATCTCCTACAATTATAAGTTTATCCAAGCTGTTTTTATTGATGTTCATACAAAATCCTTTTTTAATATTTCATCAAACTGATTAATTGAGCACTAATAATTTAAAACAGCAAAGTTATTTAAGAATATTTAATGGAGAAATATTTTAATCAGCATATATTCTTCGAATTAATATTTCTGATTTAGCATTCTTTGTTTTTATTTAAACAGATACTTCTTGTTGTAGTTATTATTTGAGAAGTATTCATTAAATAATAAATGCAAAAAAATGCCATAGGCTGTTAATGCAGCATGTATATTTGAAATTTTATTTTAATATTTAATTGTACATTCAAGTATAAATGGCAAGACAAAAGAAGAAAAGATTTGCAGAGAATTTAGAAACAGACATCGTATTAGAACCAAGCAAAGAAATCTATAGAGAGATAAAGGGAAAGTGGAGAGA
>PBYL01000397.1 GCA_002729595.1 Thalassovita sp.
CAGAAATGAGTTTCGAATTCTGTATTTCTCAAACAAAGATTTTTTAGATAGCTGCTAACCAACCTTCTACTTCTTCTTTGCTTGGGTTTTTTACATCTTTCAACTTCATTTTTTTCCTCATACCGCAAACATCATTAAATAATTTATTTGCATTAGCTTCTTTCATACTTTCGATAGTTAAGAAACCAAGTTTTTGTACAATCGGAACTAACTCTTCTCTAACCCCAATTTTCACATAGTCTGCAGTAGTAGCATAATTAGTTTTTTTCTCAGGCTTCATTTGTGGGAAGAATAATACTTCTTGAATTGAAGGAGAGTTGGTCATAATCATAGACAAACGATCTATACCAATACCCAAACCTGCTGTTGGAGGCATACCGTACTCAAGTGCTCTCAAGAAATCTTCGTCAAGCACCATTGCTTCATCATCACCTCTTTTACCTAATTCTAACTGCTCTTCGAAACGCTTACGCTGATCGATTGGGTCGTTAAGCTCAGAGAATGAGTTACAAATTTCTTTACCGTTACAAATTGCCTCAAATCTTTCAACCAAACCTTCTTTTTCTCTGTGTTTTTTAGCCAAAGGCGACATTTCCACAGGGTAGTCTGTAATAAAAGTTGGTTGTATTAAATAAGGCTCACATTTCTCACCGAAAATTTCATCGATCATTTTTCCTTTACCCATTGTATCATCAATAGGTACATTCAGTTTTTGAGCAGTTTCTTTCAATTCTGCTTCGTTCATTTCAGAAATGTCGATATCGGTGAAATGCTGAATTGCTTCGTACATGGTAAATCTTTTCCAAGGTCTTTGGAAGTTGATTGTATGTTCACCTACTTGTACTTCAGTAGTGCCATGTATTTCCATAGCAATTTTTTCAACCATTTCTTCCACCAAGTTCATCATCCACTCATAGTCTTTATAAGCAACATAAAGTTCTATTTGTGTAAATTCTGGATTGTGGAAACGGCTCATTCCTTCGTTTCTAAAATCTTTAGAGAACTCATACACACCATCAAAACCACCTACAATTAGTCTTTTCAAGTACAATTCATTTGCAATACGCAAATAAAGCGTCATGTCTAATGTATTGTGATGAGTTTTAAATGGTCTCGCTGCTGCACCACCATACAATGGTTGAAGAATAGGAGTCTCCACTTCAAGATAACCTCTATCATTAAGGTAATCTCTCATTACATTCATCAACTGAGTTCTTTTACGGAAAGTCTCTTTTACTTTTGGGTTTACCACCAAGTCTGCATAGCGTTGTCTGTAACGCATTTCAGGATCAGTAAAAGCATCGTGTATATTTCCGTCTTTATCTGTTTTTGGTAATGGTAAAGGTTTTAAAGATTTTGAAAGTAAAGTCAATTCTTTTACATGAATTGTAATTTCACCCATTTGTGTAGTAAACACAAAACCTTTAATACCGATAATGTCACCAATATCTACCAGTTTCTTAAATACAGTATTATATAATGTTTTGTCTTCGTCAGGACAAATTTCATCTCTTGCTACATAAACCTGAATTCTACCAGAAGCATCCTGAATTTCAGCAAAAGAAGCTTTACCCATCTCACGTTTTATCATGAGTCTACCAGCAATAGAAACATCCTTATAGTCGATCTTTCTTCGTTCGTAATTTTCAAGAATATCTTTTGCCTGTACATTTACTGGAAAAGAATCTGCAGGATAGGGATCGATACCCAATTCCATTAATTTTTGCCTCTTCTCTCTTCTTTGAATCTCTTGTTCGCTCAAGTGCTGCATTACAAAATCTGTATTATGATTTATATGTATTGATTTCTTATTAAATAACAGTCTGTGCAAGGCAAAGGCTGTTTATAATAATTTAAGCGCAAAAGTAGCTAAAGAAATGAGTATATGGTATTTTTTCTGCCTTATCCTTCAATTTCCTTTAGCTTGGTTTGGATTTTGTTGAGATTTTATTGTATAAAGTCCTTATATTTATACACCATATCTCGAAAACATTCTCAACAACACTACAAATACATACATTATAGGCTGATAACTACTTTTTACTGATGAAATTCATTAGGCATTTTTTTACCTCATTTCTGCTTCTTTGCTTAGTTGTAATCATTTCCATTCCACTTTGGAAACCCTTTCTTTTTGTAAATGAATCTCTACTGCCAGAAACTATTTCAGGTTTAAAACAAATGAAACTTGTAAGAGCTGGAAATTTTGCGATGGGAGATCATACAGAGCAAAATTATTATGCATTGCCAATTAAGCATGTAAAGCTTTCTTCATTTTATATTGATGAAACACCAGTAACAGTAAATGATTTTAAAGAATACATTGCAGCAGGAGGTGAGTTACCTGCTTATTGGTCTAATGAATTATTTCAAAAAACAGATTTTCCGGTAACAGGTGTAAGTTGGAACCAAGCGGTAGATTTTTGTAATTGGAGAAGTAGAGTAGAAGGTTTAGAGCCAGTTTATGAGTTAACAGAAGAAAAAGATAAATGGGGATATTTTAAGTGGAAGCTAAATAAAAAGAAAAACGGATATAGATTACCAACAGAAGCTGAGTTTGAGTTTGCCGCAAGAGGAGGTTTAAAAGAAAGTGAATATCCGTGGGGAAATGATTTTGAAAAAACATTTGCCAACTACGATAATGAAAGAGGCCAACCACTAGGAAATTGGATTTTGCTTGCTAATGTAAAATCGCAAAAAGCAAACAACTTTGGCTTATACGGGATGTCTGGAAATATCTGGCAGTGGTGTAACGATTGGTATGAGGATGGTTACGATGAAAAAAGCAATAAGAAAAATCCTTTGGGTCCAGAGCTTGGAGATGTAAAAGTATTGAGAGGTGGTTCTTGGGGAAGCACAACACAGGAGCAGTTAAAAGTTTCTTACAGAAGTTATGCAGCGATAGGAAATTACAATTACGATATAGGTTTTAGGTGTGTAAGACCAGTACAAGTAGGAATTTTAAAAACACTCAAAAACAAAGAGTTGTCTTTAAATGCAAATTATGAATTCTATCAAACGCCAAAAGGAGAGGCCAATCCTGAAAATGATTTTTACCAAACTGAAGAATTTCATGCAAAGTTAAGAAACTACATTGCAGACAATTACCATAACAGTATTTACCTACAAGAAGAAATTGGCAAACAGAAAAAATTGAATCCGTCAGAAATGGCTGATGTAATTATTAACACCAGTCGCAGATACGATATAAATCCAGTGTTTACTACAGCAGTGATGGTTGCAGAAACGGGGATGGGTACAGTATCGCTTTCAAGATGGTTTAATAATCCAGTGGCTTTTAACTGGAAAATGCCAGCGATGGATGGTAGGTCTGTAATTTTTACAGCCAATAATGTAATGGGTAATAAAACTTATTATGGAATTGAAGAATGCCTGCAAGATTTTTATTTGAATTTACGAAATCCTCAAGTTCGTAATGTAGCCAATTCAGACTTATTCGATTTTCATAAAGTGTGGTTAGGAGAAGAGAAATTTTATTGGATGCAAAATATTTCTAATGTATATCGAGACCTTGCTGGAATTAATATAGAAGAAGATTTTCCTGCTAATAATGTAGGTAAATTAATCTATCTCGATTGGGTAGTTTCTGATGAGTACATTGAAGAGATTTTTCCTGAGAAAGACGGCAACTTCGAAATGAATACTCCAGAAGATAAAGTTGCTTTTGAGGAAGAAGAAGTAGAACAAACAGATAATTCAATTTCTGAAACTACTAACTGGCCAACAGTAGAAACTCAGACAGAAAAAGTAGTAGCAGCAAAACCTGTTGAAAAAGAAAACGATGCAGCCGTAAGACCGAAGAAGGCTAAAAAGAAAGTTTACTATTTAATAGTAAAAGAAAACTTAGAAATGAAAGAGGCGGCAGCTCTTGCAGGTAACTTGAGAAAAAATGGTTTTTCTGGTGCAGGTGTTTTAGAGTTAAATAATAAAAATGCAGTTGCTTTGGCTCACTTCGAAAAGCTAAAAGAAGCAAATAGTGCCAAAAGCAGTCTTTCAGAAATATATGGCGATATTAAAATGATAACATTAGATGAGTGATTCTTGCATCTAATTAAAACAATCTGATTGAATTAATGATTTTATTATAAATTCAACCTTGTAAAATATATCAATCAGAATAACATAATATTACATTTTCGCCATGATTTTGTCGATGATTGCTGCTGTATCTGAGAACAATGTAATAGGTAAAAGCAACAAACTTATCTGGAATTTACCTACCGATTTCGAATACTATAAAAATACTGTAAGAAACAAGACCATTATAATGGGAAGAAAAACGGCAGAGTCGCCAGACTTTTTCTTCTCAGAAAAAAGGAATCTGGTTGTTACCAGAAGTAAAGATTACCAAAAAGAAGGTCTTGAGGTTTTTCATAATCTGGAAGATGCCATTGAAGCCGCAAAAAACGATGGCGAAGTATTTATTAGTGGCGGAAGTGAGATTTATAAACAGGCATTACCACTAGCAGATAAATTATACATTACCAGAGTGCATGCAGTTTTTGAAGGAGATGCTTACTTTCCTGAGTTCGATAAAAGCAAATGGAAAATAGTATCAGCGAAAATCGTGAAAGCTGATGAGTATAACTCTCACGATTTTACATTTTTCGTTTATGAAAAAATCTAATCGTTAAGATTTAATCCATTTAAAATATTTTCATTGTAAGCTAAGGCATCTTCGTCACCTTCTTTAGGTGCCCAAGGTGCAAATACTTTGTCTGTATTTATATCCCAAGGTCCATCTTTAATCTCGTAAAGCACAGAGCCAGAAGTTAAAGGAATAAGTGTATGGTAAGTTCTTGGTGGAATTTCTGCACCTACATTTCCTGTACCTTCTTCTAATAAAGTATGGTTGGTAACTTCTCCAGTTTCTGTAAAAGTGATTATAAGAATCTTGCCTCTTAAAATAATAAAAGCTTCTCTCTTATCTGGGTCTTCGTGTTTATGTGGGGCGATATAAGTACCAACATTCAGACAGTTGAGCATTCTTTGCAACGTATCATCTTCAGTTTTATGAAAATTATAGTTGGCTCTCTTTCTTTCAGAATTATTTGCCTTCTCTAGAAGCTCCTCTACTAACTTGGTGTCTATCTTTATCATTATCCGGTAAGCTAAAATTCAATCCTTAAAAATACTATTTATTTTGAAGTTCTATGATAAAACTGGCACCTTCTCCGTAAATACTTTCACACCAGATTTTTCCATTCATAGCTTCAATATACTTTTTTACTATAGAAAGTCCCAAACCGGTAGACGGTTCACCATTGGTTGGTTTGGCACTCAATCTTTGAAACTTACCAAATAACTTCTGATGATCCTCTTTTGTTAAACCTGGCCCTTTATCTTTTACTTCAATTAAGAGTTTGTCTTCTTTTAAATATTGTTTTACAAGGATGTTAGAATCAAAAGGTGAAAATTTTAAAGCATTGGAAATCAGGTTTTCTAATATCTGAATCAAATAACTTTTGTCTACACTAGCTTTTACATTTTCTGTCTCAATCTTAAAAAGAATATTTTTTTTCTTCGCCTCATTTTTAAAGGTTTCAGTTACCTGAATTACCATTTCTGCCACATCAGTTTTCTCAAAATGCATATTTATTTTTTTAGCTTCAATTGCTCGCATGTCGAGAATTTTCTCAATCATCTCATTCATTCTTCTAAGAGATCGGCTAATAAGATTTACACTGCTTTTTTGGTCATCATCCAAATTATCTCCATCAGAGTAAACCAGTTCAGACATACTCAATGCGGTAGAAAGCGGGTTGCGTAAATCATGCGCTACAATTCCAATTAAGTGATTTTTGTCTTCGTTGAGCTGCATAAGCATATTTCGCTTTTCTTCAATTTCTTTGTTTTGAAGTTCAAGCAAATCTCTTTGGGCAGTTACTTCTTCGTTTCTTTGCTCAAGAAGTAGCGTTTTTTTCTGAAGTGCTTTTGTTCGCTCAATTACTTTAGCTTCTAGTTTTTGATTGATCTGAATTTGCAGCTTTTCATTTTCTTTAAATTGATTGATAAGTGCTTTTTGCGCATTCTCTTTTTCAGTTTTGTTTTCGCGCATTCTATAGCCTAAACCTAAAGAGAAGATAAGTACTTCGGCAATTACACCATATTGACCATACACCAATCCATCCATAAAATATTCGGTAACTGTAAAGTATAAGCCAATAATTCCGCCTGTCCATAAACACAAAGAACCTGCTGCAATATAGTAAGCGAGTTTGTTGTGGGTTTTTACCAGAATACTCAATAGAATTAAAGAAAATATAGCTTGAGAAATGAGAATGAAATAAGCTATAGTGCCAACAAACTGAATATTAAAAGTGAAGTAGGTAATTACCAATTGTATTGCTAATACAACTGCACAAAACAGTTCGGCATATTTTATTATTTTGTTCCAAGTCGGAACCAGTTCTTTTAAACTTAAATAGGTTCTTACAAACTGAAAATAAAATATTGGACTCAAGCCCAGAGCTATTTGCCAACCATAAGCTTCTAGTAATGGATTTTCTTGAAAGAAATATTCTCTAGTAAAACCTTTAAGTACAAAAAAGTAAAAGGAAACATTTAGAATATAGCCAGCATAATAAATATAGGTTTTGTCTTGGTAAGAAAGGAAGATAAAGGCATTGTAGAAAACCATTATTAGCATAATGCCATAAAAAATACCTTCGAACAGATTTCTTCTTTGGATGCTTTTGTTCCAGTAACTTGAGTTTACTACAACCGGCTCAAAATAGGGGAGACGATGATTTATATTCTCTACTCTGATGTAAATCGTTACCAAATCGCCGGGTTCCATACCAAGATTAAAAGAAGAAACTCTTCCCTCAATTACATCTCTTTGTGAAGAAGGCACATATTGCCCACCTCTTTTATGTATTACTTGGTTATTAGGTCGGTGAATATATACATCTATGATGTTGTTAAAGCCGATGTACATTTTCCAGTCAAAAAAACTCTTCGTATTATTTTGCAATGAAAAACGACACCACCAAGCTTCTTCAAAAGAATTTACCTGATCGTAACTTTTGTATGTGAAAAAATTCTGGCTATAAACTCCATCACGAACATCAGAAATATCTAGACTTTTACTTTTGTCTTTTAATATCTCGATGTGTTTAAAAGGAATTACATAATATTTAGCTTCTTTATCAATGCTAAAAGGTATGTTTTTACCTTGAGTTTGATGAGCAAGCAGGCATTGTACGGTAAATAAAAAAAATAAGGTAAGATTAAATCTCATAACCTTTTTTCAGCTAGTAGTAAATTATTTCATTATTACTGTAGCATTACGACATAGGCATTTGGAATGATTTGAAAAATCGTAGAAAATTAAAGAATAATTGATATTCGATAAATTTTATATTGTTAAAAAAAGTGTTAAAATCATTTTTCTAAAATTATTATCAATTTATATAATATCTACTTAAAAAATAATAGAAAAAATCTATGAACAACCTGCTTGAACTGGCTGTCCGAATTTTTAACGATACTCTCCCTAAAAGTTGCGATGCTGCTTTTTTATATAGTCAAACCCCGCAAAATCAACCTTCTGTCGCTATTGCTGGCAAAAAGATAGTTAAAAATAATTTAGCCGATAAATTACTTATTATGCAAACTAAAGCTATGAGTGGTTATGGTGGTTTTCAATTTTTTAAAGATGAATTATTAGAAAATGCCATTCCCGAAAGTAAGATAGAAGGAGTAAGAAGTGATGATGATAAAATGTTGCATACATTGATAGAATCATTATCAGTTGTTGAACATTGTAAAGAAAAAAACTATAAATCTTTATTAGTTTGTGCTACGCCTTTTCATCAATTGCGTGCATACATGACCGCAGTTTCTGCTACACTTAGAATTTATCCAGAGTTAAAAGTTTACAGTTATACAGGAGAACCTTTCTCGTGGACAGAATCTGTTGTGCACTCGCAAGGTAAAACCGAAGGCAAAAGAGCAGAGTTGATTCATGGTGAAATTGAGCGAATAAAAATCTATGGTGAAAAAGGTGATTTAATTTCTGTTGATGAAACATTAGCCTATTTAAACCAAAGAGCTTAGTTTGTTCCAATTACATTGTTTTTAAAATCTGCTCGACTGCATTTAAAAGTTGATCTGCATTTTTTGTATTAAAACACAATGGTGGTTTAAATTTTAATACACTTTCGTAGGGACCATCAGTACTACTCAAGATAAATTTATCTCTCAATTTATTTTTGATAATGGCTGCCTGTTCACCCGCAAGTTCTGATCGGTTTCCGTTTTGATCAACTATTTCTATACCCAGAAAAAGTCCACTGCCTCTTACATCTCCAATTTGAGCATAATTTTTTGCTAGTGTTTTAAATCCTTGAATTAGATGCTCACCAGTAATTTTTGCATGCTGTTGTAGATTTTCTTCTTCTAAAACATCTAATACTGCATTGCCAATACTACAAGAAACAGGATTACCACCAAAAGAACTGAAAAACTCCATTCCATTTTCAAAAGCTTGAGCAACTTCTTCTGTACAAACTACAGCAGCCATTGGGTGTCCATTTCCAATAGGTTTTCCAATAATCACAATATCTGGAATTACGCCATGTTGCTCAAAACCCCAGAAAGTAGAGCCAAGTCTGCCCATACCAACCTGTACTTCGTCTGAAATGCAAAGGATATTTTGAGCTTGTAAAAACTCATAAAGCTTTTGTAAATAGCCGTCTGGTAATGGAATTTGTCCACCACAACCAATAATTGGCTCTGCTATAAAAGCTCCGGGTAAAGTCGGCTTACTATTTAATAAGTTAATAGCTTCTTGCGCATATAAAATTCCAGCATCTTTTCCGGTATGTTCACCTTTGTAAGCGTCTGGCAGTGGTAATTTGTATACATAATCATTCAATCCTTTGCCACCTTTTCCATCTGCTTTGTAAGAACTGATATCAATACATTGTTGGGTATTGCCATGATATCCATATTCCATTACAGCAATCTCCTTTTTATTTGAATAAGCTCTGGCTAACCTCATAGCTAAATCACTGGCTGCACTTCCTGAGTTTACAAAAAATATCTTGTTAAGTTTTGCTGGAAATTTTGCGAGTAGTCTTTCAGCATATTCATGGAGGTTATCATACAGATATCTGGTGTTGGTATTTAATAATGCAATTTGTTGTTGAGCTGCTTCTGTAATTCTTGGGTGCGAATGACCAACCAAAGGAATGTTATTGTAAGCATCTAAATAAGTATTTCCATCAGCATCGAACATATATTGAAAAGCTGCACTCACCATTTTTATTGGCTTA
>PBYL01000398.1 GCA_002729595.1 Thalassovita sp.
AAAGTTTATAAAACTTATTTAAATGAAAGGCTAAATACAATTGGTCTCCTTGAGCTACAAAAAAAAGATTTTATAGAAAATTGATTACAGTAAATGTTGATAGTTTTATGGTATTTAAATTTTTGAAATTATTAGTATCTTGATTTACAGCTATTTATTATTATAATTCTCCTCTCTTGTCTACCCATCGTACACATTTTATTCGCGTGTTGTTAACTATTTGTCTACTATAAATATTAGCATCTGGTTTGCCTTCCCGCTTCTTTTGCATCATCGAAAATTCCCAGTCATGTATCAATCTCCATTGGCGGAATTCAAGAATGTAAAAGATTAAACCCATGAAGAATTATAATTATCATAGATACAATTCATTTGCAATCGACTTAATGCGAGGATTGTTTGTTACGATTTTTATTCTGCTTGTACTCTTCTTTGTTTCGGTAACTTCGGCATCGGGGCAGCATGTTAGCAACAAGATGGAGTCTTATATAGCTGCTAAACAACAGCGCGTATCTCACAAAAGCTATATTTATCTTGTTACTTGTGCCGAATGAACTTAAAATTGAGTAATAAAGTAATATTACTTTAAAACAAAGATCAACATAAACTGAAACTGAATGAATGCAAGGCTAAACAATGATCTGAAAGACACAGAAAGCCTGTTAAATGCAGCTTTACAAGTGGGCTTAAAGTATCTGGCGGAGTTAGATCAGGTACCTACTTCTGTAAAAGTATCGGAAGACGCAAACATGGCTGAGTTACCTGCCGAAGGCAAAGGAGGGCTCGCTATCTTACAAGAGTTTAAAGAAAGATTCAGTGAAATGATGGTGGCATCAGCCGGACCGCGTTACTGGGGATTTGTAACCGGAGGTACTACTCCTGCTGCTATTATGGGTGATATGTTGGCTACGATCTACGATCAAAATACGCAAACATTAAAAGGGCATGGCGATGTTTCGGGCAAAGTAGAGTTTGAAACGGTGCAGTTACTACTCGATTTATTTAACCTGCCAAAAGATTTTTTAGGTGGGTTTGTAACGGGAGCAACTATGTCAAACTTTACCTGTTTAGGTGTGGCGAGGCAGTGGTTAGGTAAAGAGTTAGCAATGGATGTCGCTAAAAACGGCATGCAATCAACCTTTAAGGTTTTATCGGCAGTGCCTCATTCATCAGCTATAAAATCTCTGGCAATGTTAGGTATGGGCAGCGCCAATGTTCAGTTGGTAAAAACTTTGGCACCCACTCGCGAGTGTGTTGATCTGGAAGCTTTAGAAGCAGAAATAAAAGCATTAAACGGACAGCCTTTTATTTTGATTAGCAGTGGTGGAACAGTAAACACGGTTGACTTCGACGATTTTAAAGGCATTTCTAAGCTAAAAGAAAAATACAATTTCTGGTGGCATGTAGATGCTGCTTTTGGTGGTTTTGCAGCTATTTCTCCGAGTTATAGTCATTTGCTAGACGGTTGGGAAAATGCCGATAGTATTTGCATAGACTGCCACAAATGGTTAAATGTGCCTTACGAAAGTGCTTTCTTTTTTGTGAAAGAGAAACACAAGTTTTTGCAGGTAGAGACCTTCCAAAACTCAAATGCTCCGTATTTGGGCGATCCTTTGGAGAATTTCAATTTCCTAAACTTTTTGCCTGAAAACTCGCGCAGGTTTAAAGCTTTGCCTGCTTGGTTTACTTTAAAGGCATATGGCAAAGAAGGCTATCAAGAGATTACCGAGCGAAATATTAGACAGGCAAAACAACTGGGCAGTTTTATAAATGAGTCAAGCGCTTTTGAGTTGCTAGCACCAGTTAGGTTAAATACAGTTTGCTTTACGCTGAGAGACGAGATGAATGAGGCAAAAATTCAGACTTTTCTGGATTCCCTCAACGATAGTGGAAAAGTTTTTATGACACCCACTTTCTTTAATAAGCGAAAAGGAATTAGGGCTGCATTGGTAAACTGGCGTACTACAGAAAACGATGTATTAATTGTACAGCAAGAAATGCAGAAAGCATTCGATCAAATCAGCAAAATGTCTTTTTAATCATTATTTTAGATATTTACTTTTCATCCTATACCAGTAAATAAAAAAGTAAATGTCTCAGGTAAAGATTTATGGTTTAAGAAGCCATCTTAGTGAAATAAAAGCAAAGCTTTCAGATGTGATACACCAATGTGTAGTGGAAGCTTTGCAATTTCCCCAAAACAAGCGGGCACACCGTTTTATCAATCTAGAAAAAGACGATTTCTACTATCCCGAAGGGAGAACAGATGCTTATATTATTATAGAGTTTATGATGATTGAAGGCAGAACTGTGGAGACCAAAAAGAACCTCATTAAAATGCTTTTTGAGCAAATTAGTAGTCAGCTAGGGATTTCTGTAACTGATATAGAAATATGCATTATGGAGAGTCCGGCGGCAAACTGGGGTTTTCGTGGTATGACTGGCGATGAGGTGAGCCTTAATTATAAGATTGATGTTTAAAGATGAAGCAGCAAGAGTTAATATCTGAATATGGCAAAACAGTAAGCACACACTGGCAAGTAGAAGGCATTATACTGGGGCATGCTTTGTCTATATTTAATTCACTCACCAGTTTTAGCGCTAGCCGACATGATGCCGACGTAGTACGCTTGCACTTTGGGTTAAAGGGAGATTACAACTTTTCTTACAAGCAACTAGGCAAAAGTTTCGACCTAATTGGCGGGCACCATAACCTCATGTATTCCCGAAATTTTGATATGGAGGTGAATAACAAAGCCCTAGAAATAGAGACGTTCGGAGTGAGTTTTCCCAAGGAGGTTTTTCTTAAGTTTACCGAAAATGCCAGCGATACTTTAAAGTGGTTTTCTGAGAGTATTTTAAAAGGAGAAAGTGTTATTCTTTCTGATGAATGGGGTTCGATAGATGCAGGTATACAACAGGTAATTCAGCAAGTGATAAACTGCAAATACACTGGCGATCTGGCAAATTTATTCCTGTATTCTAAAAGTATTGAGTTATTGGTTTTGTCTGCCGAAGCTTGCGAAGCGGCTAAAAACAGAAAAGATGCTTTTATCAGAAAAAAGACAGACAAAGAGAAGTTGATTGCTGCCAGAGACATGATAAACGAACGCTTGCATTGCCCGCCAAACTTGACCGAAGTGGCTAAAAGTGTAGGTTTAAATGAATATAAATTGAAGCGAGGTTTTAAAGAAACTTTCAACAATACGGTGTTTGGATATTTAACCGATCAGCGACTAAATCTAGCTCAACAATATTTACGCGATACAGAAAAAACGGCAGCTGAGGTAGCTTACGATTTGGGCTATTCTTCGCCGCAACATTTCAATAATGCATTTAAAAACAAATTTGGTATCACTCCCGATTCTGTTAGAAAAAATCCATAATCTTCAATTAGCTGTTTTAGTTCTCCTCTATTTTTGAATGTACACTAAACGATAAAATAAATGAATCAGCTTTTGGTAAAAAATAGCATCACGATCAATGCAAGTGCCGAAGAAGTATGGGATGCACTCGTTAACCCTGAAAAAACAGCGCAATATATGTTTGGTTGCAAAGTAGACTCAGACTGGCAACAGGGAAGCCCGGTGTTATGGAAAATGCTTTACGAAGGGCAGGAGATTGTTCCCGTAAAAGGAAATTTGTTGGTGTATCAGCCATATAGTTTGCTAAAGTTTACAGTGATTGAGGGCAATCCTTCTTACCCAGATATTCCCGAAAACCATTTAAATGTAATTTATGAATTGGAAGAGCAAGGTGAGCAAACCGTTTTATCCGTGATGCAAGATGGTTTTGAAACTGCGGCTGATGGCGAAAGAAGATATAATGATGTTTACAACAATGGAGATGGCTGGAACCCAATTTTAACCCAAATAAAAGGGATTGTAGAATCTGCCAGTTAACATTAAGTTTGTGATAAGCACCAAACAAGCGAGCAAAGAGATATACATTTCTTTGCTCTTTGATTTATCAACAGCTTATGAAAAAACTTTTTGCATTTACGCTCACCCTCTTTTGCCTTTCTAACTTATCTGCTCAGGATTATGAGCAAATCAAAAATCAACTTACCGAAATATTTGAGCAGAACCTGAAACTGCGTGCTGGTGTAATGCCAATTGTTCAAAAATATGGATTTGAATCTCCTCAGATGGATTCATTAAACAATCAGATTTTAGCTTACGACTCAATGGCATTGTCTGAGGTTACTACAATTATCGACAATTATGGTTGGTTGGGTATATCAGAAATCGGGATTACACCAAATAGTGCACTTTTTATTACCATTCAACATGCGCTTGACGATGCTGTAAGAAAGAAGTATTTCCCCTTATTAAAAGCTTCTGCTGAGCAAGGCGAGTCTTCTATGGCAGATATGGCAACCATGCAAGATCGAATTTTGATTAATGATGGCAAAGACCAAATTTATGGAACACAGTATCAATTGGTGGACAATCAAAAAGAGTATTTCCCTATACAAGACATTAAAAACGTAAATAAAAGACGACGAAAAGTGGGCTTAAAGAAGATAAAGGTAGATTAGGATGTTAAAATACGAGTAAACATAAACCTCCCATTCCGGAGAATTTACAAGCCTTTTTACTAATTTTAACTCACTCCTAATTTTTAATAATAAAGAAATGCTTGTATTTCCTGAACTCGAAAACATTCTTCTGTTTATAACCGCCGCTACTATTTTAATTGTGATTCCCGGACCTGCTGTATTGTATATTATGGCTAAAAGTATGGAGCAAGGTTACAAAGCCGGTATTGCTTCTGTGTTAGGTATTGGTTTGGGTGGTATGGTTCACGTAGTAGCCGCAGGTGTTGGTGTTTCTGCAATTTTGGTCGCATCGGCCACTGCATTTTCCATATTAAAATACCTTGGAGCTTTTTATCTCATTTATTTGGGTATTAAAAAACTGCTCGATAAAACACCCTTTCATCAGCAAATACAAGTGGAGAAAAAGAAAGCCTTATCGCGTATTTTTTATGAGGGAATTATTGTGAATGTGTTAAACCCCAAAGCGGCAATTTTCTTCTTTGCATTTTTACCTCAGTTCATCAGTGTGGGGAGAGGCGGAGTAACTTCACAGATTTTTATTCTGGGCTTCCTCTTTATTTTAATAGCACTTGCCAGCGATTTAATGTATGTGTTTATCTCTGGTAAATTTGCCAACTGGATGCGCAACAGTGCTTTTTATGCCAAATTCCACAAATATATTATTGGCTTTATCTATATCTTTTTAGGCCTAGTTACTTTAACTGCAAGCCAGCCGTCTAACAATGTTGCTGCTAAGAAGGGGTGAGTGTGGAGAGTTGTACTTCAAGCTTATAAGACTTTAGATTAAAATTTTCACTAAAATATTTAACAAATTGCTATATATCTGATAAAATGACAAAGGAAGAGTATTCAAATAGGGCAAAGTATATTTGGAGTACATATGTGCCTAAAAGAGGACAGTCTGAGTTTGTGCAAGGCGAATTATTGAGAGCAATTGAGAAATTAAGATATGAAGCTCAAAATAATGGAAATGTTAATTTTAGTTCGCGTTGTCATATTACTCTATTGAATTATCTAAGGGAAAAACTAAGTGACAAAAATGTTTTTGATACATCTACAATTGAAAAGATTAATAAAGATCTTGATAAGCTAGATTATCCTGATGTGCTAGATAATGAAGACATAGTTACTGATGAGTTTTTAGATGAACATTTGTTGGATATTTATGTGGAAGATGACCTTTATGATAGAATAGGTGATCGAATTGTAGATTGGGATAATTACTATAAGGAAGGAATTCCAAGAGAGAGAAATGAAAATCTATATTGTTAGCTTATAATTAATTCTTTTTCCTTAATTGGTTTGTACTGATTGTATTTATAACAAAAATGTTAGATTCGTATTAAACAGACTTATGTTGTTCACTTCAATGTAAATTCAGAAAACTGAGATGTATGAATAATTATAAGGAGAGTTGGGTAGGATTTATATTGGAGTTTGAAGGAACTGTTTTACCAATGAAACTACATAATAACAGCTTTATAATCATCTTTTTGCTACTTACTTCTTGTTTGCATAAAGTATATATCGCAGATGAATATAGATATGAGTTGAGAAAAGGCATATTTACTGGAAGCTCAGTAATGAAGGAAGTAAATTATACTAATGGTCAGGTTAAAGAACAAGGAAATTATGCTAATGACAAAGATGGACATCTGAGTAATTTGAAAGTAGGCGAATGGATAAGCTATTATGAAAATGGACAACTAAAGTCGAAAGGCAAATACAATATTGGAACCTATATTCAATGCTGTTTCACCAGTTCATGTAAGGAGTTCTATAATTACAAGGTTGGGTATTGGGAATATTTTTATCCAAATGGGATGCCCAAAGCAACTGGGGCATATGAATCTACACAACTTCATATTGAGACAAGTTGTGGAGGAGGAGATGATATGCCCTTTGGTCTTACAACTGCACAATGGAAATATTTTAATGAACAGGGTGAGATAATCGAACCAACTAATGAGCTTATAGTAGAGTTGGAAACAGTCAAAACAGGAGGTGATGCAATGGTAGCTTATTTTGTTCCTGACTCAAAAAAAGAAAATATTGTAGGGCTGGACAAATGAAGCTGCTTATGAATAAGCTGTGCTTTATGTAAAAATCACTTTATACTCTAACCCCCTCCACAAAAAAATCTAAAAAATTTTAAGCTTTTATGTGATTTATTATAGCCTTCCTAAACTAATGGGGTGTAATAGATTGAAAAGATGCAGAATAAGAGCGAGTTTATCAAAATTGTAAAGCAAAACGAAGGTATCATTTACAAGATATCCAGGGTGTATACGAATGATGAGGAAGATCAGAAAGACCTCTATCAGGAAGTGGTATATCAGCTTTGGAAATCTTTTGGCTCCTTTCGTGCCGAATCAAAAGTGAGCACTTGGATGTACCGCATTGCATTAAACACTTCTATTGCATGGCTCAATAAACGCAAGAGAAAACCTCATAAGATAAGTATCGATTTTGAGCTGCATAACAAAGCAGACGAAAAAGATACCTTGATGGAAGAGCGATTAAATGTGCTGTATGCACAAATAAAGCAACTCGGTGTAGTCGATAAGGGACTTATCCTGCTCTTTTTAGAAGGTAAAAGCTATGAGGAAATTTCTCAGATTACTGGCTTTACTAGCAGCAATGTGGGAACTCGATTGGCCAGAATTAAACAAAAATTGAAAAAACGCATCCTAAAATAAAAGATATGGAACTAGAAGAAATGCAAAACCTCTGGGCAGAAATGAGCCAGAAAATGGGAAAACAACAAAGTCTAACAGATAAAATAATTACAGATATGATACAACAAAAGTACAGAAACAGGTTCGATAAAATCTCCACTTATGAAACCATAGGTGCAGTAGTTTGCTTTATTGCAGCTATTTTAATGATAGTAAATTTCGGCAAACTAGACACATGGTACTTTGTGTTGTCGGGAGGCTTTTCTATCGCTTATTTATTGGTGTTACCAATTATCGTATTGAATTCTCTCAACAAAATAAAAAGGTTAAATATCGCCCAAAACACATATAAGCAAACCATATTGGCTTTTGCCAAAGCGAAAAAACAGTTGTTGCAAGTGCAAAAAACAGGCATTTACCTCAATGTGATTTTTGTAGCAGTGTTTATGCCTGTAGTGGGAAAATTATTCCATGATAAAGATGTGTTTCTAGAAAGCAACTTGGTATACATCTACATTCCATTAATGATGGTGTTCCTCTTCTTCTTTTCTAAATGGGGTTATAGTTGCTACACAAACATCACCAGTTCAGCAGAAAAAGTACTCCAAGAGCTTGAAGGGAATAAATAAGCTTGATATAGTGGTTTTTATTAAAAGAAGTTTAAGATTGGCCTTGGACAAATCACGTTTAGAATTTTTGTAATGAATACGTCAAAAAAAATTCGGTGTTTGAGTGAAGCGAGCGGCAGCCGCTGCTGTTTTGGATTTTTTAGTAATCATGTAGAAAATTTAGTGAATTTGTCCACAGCCTTGACTTTTTGGCGGTCGGCCGCTGCCGTACTTTTGAGTCAAGTCAAAAGTACTTAAATCAGTTTAACCATTCCCAATAAACCCAGGATACAGCGTCATGCAGCCATCTACATAAATGGTAGTTCCATTTACATAATCAGATTCGTCTGACGCGAGCCAAACGGCTGTGTTGCCAATATCTTTGGGTTTGCCAATACGCTGGTAGGGAATAAGTTCGAGTAGTTCTTTGCGCTTTTCTTCATTCTGCCAAACCTCTTCGTTAATAGGTGTTTTTATCGCACCGGGACTAATGGCATTCACGCGAATTTTATGATGCGCCAATTCTTGCGCCATGGTTTTCATCATCATCATTACACCACCTTTAGAAGTGGCATAATTAATATGTCCAGCCCAAGGGATAATGTCGTGTACAGAGCTCATGCAGATAATTTTTCCTGCTGCTTTAGATCGATCTTTTACGACACCTCTTTTTATAAACTCTTTGGCTGCAAATTGTGCACAGAGAAATTGTCCGCTTAAATTTATATTGAGTACCTGTTGCCAGTCTTTAAAATCCATTTCCAGAAAAGGAGCATCTTTTTGTATGCCGGCATTGGTTACCATAATATCTATGGTACCAAAAGCATCCAGAAATTTTTTAAACATGCCTTCTACTTCTTCGGGATCACCTACATTAGCTTGTAAAATAATTCCTTCGCCACCATTTGCTTCTACCTGTTTTAATGTTTCTTCGGCTCCTTCTAAGTTTTTGTAGTAGTTTATTCCAACTTGTGCACCTTCTTTAGCCATGGCAATAGCAATACCTCTACCGATGCCAGAGCTAGCTCCGGTAATTAGTGCTTTTTGTCCTTTTAGTCTTTGCATAGTGTTTACATAGTGTTTGCACAGTATGGGTGATACTGTGTGTTCTGGTTTCAGTTTGAAGTAATAACAATATGAGGTGCTTGCCTGTTTAGCATGTATTAATAGAATTTAAATTTACTAGCTATGAAAACTTCTTATAAAGTATTAGCCTTACTTGCTTTAGTATTAGGCTCTATGGCACTTTTTGCCTTTTTAATGTTTTATGTGGCGATAGTTTGGTTGGCTATTTTGCAAGTCATACTTTCTGTCATGATAATTATTTTTTGTGTTAAATACTTCCGTTTACACAAGTTAAGCAGTGATTGATTAAGTGATTTGTGAGCTTGTCAAAACACAATTCAACTGTAATTGCGGGAAATAAACTGTAATTACAGTTGCCTATTAGTATTATGGAAAGGTTTGCTTTCAGGTTATTTCTAAAATTCTTATAAACGAATGGTTTCTTTTATGGTGAAAGAAGAAAACACTTCAGACGAAGTAGTACAGAAGTTGCAGTTTTAAATGGGAACAATAAGCGGGCAGTGCTGTTTCGATATAAGATATAGAATTTAAATTTAACCAAGCTATGAAAGACCTTTTCAACACATTCGGACTAATCCTTTTAGTATTAACCTCCATGGCAGCTTTTGCCTTCCTCATTTTTTATGTAGACTTTATCTGGTTAGTGGTGTCGCAAGTAATTGTTTCTACCATTATTATGGTTTTTTGCATAAAACATTTCAGTTCTCATAGTTACAAATAAATGATTGTAATTGATTGATTATCAGGTGAATTGAGTGTATTTTTCTTGGTGTGGTTAAATCTTTTTAACTATAATCAACTGCTATCGCAGGTAATAAACTGTAAATGCAGTTGTAAAACTGCTACTACAGTTGTATATTAGTGTTATGGAAAGATTAACACAAAAAGAGGAGAGTATTATGCAAATCCTCTGGAAGCTTAAAAAGGGCTTTGTAAAAGATATAATAGATGAAATGCCAGAGCCGCACCCGCCATATAATACCATCTCATCGTTGGTGCGGGTTTTGGAAAAGAAAGGTTTTATAGGTCATACTGCTTATGGTAAAACCTATGAGTATAATCCCCTTGTGTCACGATCAGCTTATCTTAAAAGTACCTTTAAAGGCTTGCTTTCAGGTTATTTCGAAAATTCTTATGAGCGAATGGTTTCTTTTATGGTGAAAGAAGAAAACA
>PBYL01000399.1 GCA_002729595.1 Thalassovita sp.
AGCCTGATTCGTAAGCTTCAATCGCTTCTGAAAACTTAATGGCTCTATCGTAATACTTTCTCGCCATTTCATCATCTCTGTATTGCAATCTATAAATAGTAGCAAGATAGAAGCTGGCATATCTTCCGCTTATTTCTTCGTAACCAGTTTGCTTAGCATCTATCTTATCTAGTATGTCTTGAGCTATCGTTTTTAACTCAGCATATCTTCCCAAACTATAAAGCAATCTGGCATAATAGCGCTCAAAGTAGGGGTTATCTGGATAAGAACTATATAAATAAGCTGCAATTGGCAACGCTTTTAAAGGCTTGCTTTCTTCCATCGAATAGATACGCATCAAGAAATATTGAGCCTCAACCTTGGTATAGAATGCTTCTTTTATTACCGTTTCTAACTGTTTTATCCCGAGTTCTTTTTCACCTTTATCAAATAAAAGCATTACTGGTTTCAACATGGGATAATTTTCCGGAATCCAAACTGAGTAGTAATTAAAAAGCCCTTCGCCAAAAAGAATTTCGGGACTTAAGTCTGTATATTGTTTGCTTATTTCCAGATACTTTAAAGCTCTTTTGCCTGCAAATGCTGCTTTTGTCCAAGAACTACGCTCAGAATATAACCTACCTACAAAACCATATGCACCTGCTAAAAAGAATGGTGCTTCTGCATTTCCTTCGTCTTCTTCATAAATTTTCTCAGCAAAATAAATAGTTGAGTCCATCAGTTCGAAAAAACGATCGTCATACTGGGTATTCTTTTCAATGTTAGGTGCGATTTTCCACCATTCAATCAGTCCTAAAAGAAAATAAGGTAGAGGATGCTCAGGGTAATTTCTTTGTATCCACTTAAATTGGCTTTCAGCTCTTTCAAATTTAAAGTTGTAAAGGTCATTTACACCAGAGGTACATTCAATCTGAATAGCCATGTTGGTTAGCAGGATATCCACACTATCTATATGAGGTAACCGCTGTGCGTTGCTGTGGAAACTGATTATTAAAAAAATGATGAATAGAAACAAATTCCTCTTCATACTATAATTAAAATATTGGATACGGATCAAATTTATATTATACGTTTAATAATAAACTAAATTTCAATTGGTGTTCAGCTCTTTTACTCAATGATAGACATCACTATAGATGGCTCATATCCTTTAGATACAGCATAAGCATATAACTTTTTTTTAACTGCAAAAGGTTCTGATTCCTTCAGGCTATTTTTTTTCTTCTCTAACAGTGTCTCTAGTGTGTCAAAATAGTCTGATTCTTTAATTTCTTTGAGGCCTTCGTCAATGTAACTATTGCTGATTCCTTTTCCTTTTAGTGCATAGCTGATCTTCTTTTTTCCCCACTTTTTATAGTAAAATTTACTTCGGCTATAAGTTCGAGCAAAACGCAATTCATCAATAAATTGTTCACTGATTAACTGATCTACCACCCAGTCTTTTTCTTCTTGTGGAAGATCGTAATCTTTGAGTTTTAAAGTGATTTCTTGCATACATCTATCTTGATAGGCGCAATATGATGCAAGTTGTTGCAAAACTTCTTTTTTACTATAAGACTTTAACTTTTTTTTCAAAGGAAAATAAGATTCGATAATTATTTAATGTGCTGCTCGGCAAATAAAATTTACCTCTTAATTTAGATTCTAAAATACTAAGTAAAATGCAAAGGATAGAAAAAGCAAGCTGGGATTTTGTGCATAAGTATCAAAAAATACCACCGTCAGAGCTATTGTTAAAGAAGCAATTGCACGAAGGTGTAGATATAAATTGGGCTGTAAAACAGATAGAAGCAAGGCAAAAGGCAGAGAAAAAACTGCCAACTTGGTTTGCTAATAGAGAGGTTGAATTTCCGGTAAGGCTTTCTATGGAGCAGAGTTCGTCTGAGGCTACGGCAGCTTATAAAGCTAATTTATTAAAAGGTGAAAGACTGATTGATTTAACAGGAGGATTTGGTGTAGATGCTTTTCATTTCTGCAAAAACTTTAAAGAAGTAATTTACTGCGAAAGAGACGAAGACTTATGTAGAATTGCTGAGTACAATAGTAATGTGTTGGGAATTAACAACTTAATAGTAAAACATGGTGATAGCCTAGAGAATCTAAAAGATGTTTCATTTGGTTTTGATGTAATCTATCTCGATCCGGCAAGGAGAGATGCCAATCAAAAAAAGGTGGTTTCTTTTGCCGATTGCCAACCAGATGTAATTGAAAACAAAGACTTTTTGCTCTCAAAAGCAGAGAAAGTTTTAATTAAAGCTTCTCCGATGTTAGATATTCCGCAAGCATTAAGAGAGCTAGATTATGTAACCACTGTTTATGTAGTTGCAATAGACAATGAAGTGAAAGAGCTGTTATTCCTTTTAGAAAGAAATCCCGTTGAGCAAGTGAAAAAAGTTGCAGTGAATATAGTGAAGGATGAAATAAATGAATTTGAATCTGCTGATACATCAAACATCGATTTTTCTGAGCCGCTTAATTTTTTATACGAGCCAAATGTGGCGTTACTTAAAGCCGGTTTGCAAAACGAAGCAGCAGTAAAGTATGACTTATTAAAGTTGCATCCGAATAGTCACTTATATACTTCCACTCAGTTATTTGAAGATTTCCCCGGTAGAGTATTTAATGTAGAGCAGATTTTAAAAGTGAAAAAGAAACTGATTCAGCAGGAAATTCCGGGTAAAAAGGCAAATATTACAGTGAGAAACTTTCCGATGAATGTAGCCGATATCCGAAAAAAAACTGGATTAAAAGAAGGAGGTGAAATCTATCTTTTTGCTACTACGCTTTTAAATAATGATAAGGTGCTCATTAAATGCAGCAAACCATAACACACAAATACTAACTGAAACAACCATGAATAAACCAGCCACCATACCAGAGAAATTTTTTGAAGATTTACTTCATAAAAAATATTTACTTACCGATAGTAGAAAGCTACAGTTGTCTAACGAGAGTGTATTTTTTGCTATTAAAGGCAAGAAACACGATGGACACATTTACATCTCAGATTTGTATGAAAAAGGGATTAGAGACTTTGTAGTAGAAGATGTACCTGAGCAAAGTCTATATCCAGATGCAAATTTTTATCAGGTTGAAAATGTAGTTGAAGCTTTGCAGCAATTGGTGGCTTTGCATAGAGAGCAATATAAATTTCCGGTAGTTGCCATCACTGGCAGTAATGGGAAAACTATTGTGAAGGAGTGGTTGTATCAATTGCTTTCGCCAGATTTTGCCATTATAAAAAGTCCGGGCAGTTACAACTCACAAATAGGTGTACCGCTTTCTGTTTGGGGAATTGAAGATAGGCATCAGTTAGGAATTTTTGAAGCAGGTATTTCTACTACTAATGAAATGGAAAAGCTCGAAAAAGTAATCCAACCAAATGTAGGAATTCTTACAAATATTGGTAGCTCTCACGATGAAGGCTTTAGTAGTAGAGAAGAGAAAGTGAAGGAGAAATTGAAGCTATTTAAAAATGTAGATTTACTGATTTATCCCAAAAACATTGAAGTTTCAAGTAATTTGCTCAGTACAATTAAAGCTCAAAAGGTTAATTGGGCATTTGGCGAAGATGCTGATTTTCGATTTGATGTAAGCCAAGAACCAGGGCAGAAAACCAAAGTTATTTGTTTTTACAATTCAGACAAGCTAGAACTAGAAACGAATTTTGCAGATGCGGCCTCACTGCAAAATCTTGCTTCTTGTATCACTTTTATCCTCAGCTTTTTTAATGATAAAAGCAACATTACAGATCGCATAAAAGAAGGTGTGAAAGCTCTGAGAGGTGTAAGAATGCGATTAGAACTCAAAAAAGGCAATAATGAGTGTTTGTTAATTGACGATACATATAATAATGATTTGGCAGGACTTTCTGTAGCGCTAGATTTTTTAGAGCAGCAAAGCCATGCAAATAAAAAAACAGTAATATTATCGGATATGCTGGAAAGTGGCGAGGAATCAGCTACGCTGTATCAAAAAGTAAATGAGCTTTTACAGCAAAATGCGGTAAGCAAATTTATTGGGGTTGGTTCTGAGATAAGTCTACATAAAAATGTTTTTACTTTGGCAGAAACTGCTTTTTACGAGGATACAAAAGATTTTTTGGCAGATAAAAAGCAATTAGGAAACTTCTCAAAAGAAGTTGTGCTGGTAAAAGGAGCAAGAAAGTTTCTGTTTGAAGAAGTAGTTAATGCACTACAAGAAAAAATACATGGTACTCATCTAGAAATTAATCTGGAAGCTGTAACGAATAACCTCAACTTTTATAAAAGTCTTTTAAAGCCACAAACCAAGTTAATGGTAATGGTAAAGGCTTTTGGTTATGGAAGCAGTGGCTTTGAAATTGCAAAATTACTCCAACATCACAGAGTAGATTATTTGGCAGTAGCTTATACTGACGAAGCTGTAAGGTTAAGAGAAAATGGCATTACCTTGCCCGTAATGGTAATGAATCCACATCCAGAATCTTTTGAGAAATTATATCAGCACGATTTAGAGCCTCAAATTTATTCATTAGAAATACTTTATCATTTAATCGATTTTTTGCAGCAAAAAGAAACTGGTAAGAAAATGAATGTGCATATCAACTTTGATACAGGTATGCGAAGATTGGGTTTCGAAGTGGACGAAGTAAAAGATTTAGTGACGAGCTTAAAGCAACATGGTGGAAAAATTCATGTAAAAGCAGTAATGACTCATTTAGCAGGTGCAGATGAAAAGGAACATAATGCTTTCACTTTAAGACAATTAGAATCTTTCGAAAAAGTATGTAACAACATGGAAAATGAATTAGGTTATGCTTTTATTAAGCATGCGCTTAACTCTGCTGGAATTGCCCGCTTTAACGACAGGCAGTTTGATATGGTAAGGTTGGGTATAGGTTTATATGGAGTAGAGCCAAATGCTTTTTATCAAGATAAACTTCAAGCTGTTTCTACTCTTAAAACGAGCATTTCTCAAGTAAAAAAAGTGAAAAAGGGTGAGAGTATCGGCTACAGTAGAAAAGGTATGGCTATAGAAGATATGGAAATTGCGACCATTGCTATTGGCTATGCAGACGGTTACGACAGGCGTTTTGGAAATGGAGTAGGTAAAGTGCTGGTAAAAGGGAAATTAGCTCCTGTAACTGGTAGTGTTTGTATGGATATGACCATGATAGATGTAACTGGCTTAAATGTAAAAGCAGGAGAGGAGGTAGTGATATTTGGTGAGTCTCCAACAGTGGTAGAATTGGCAAATTGGGTAGGAACAATCCCTTACGAAATCATGACAAATGTAAATGAGAGAGTAAAAAGATTGTATTTTAATGGATAAAATCGGCCGATTTAGAGATTTTTGTTAAAAGACTATACTCTTAGGGGCATATTTACTAAAAGATTTTTGTTTTAAATATATAAAACTCTAACTTTGCAAGTCTTAAAAAAAGAAGAGAAAAGAAAAAATTTATTATAGGTTTTTATAGTATAGCTAAGATGTACCTGGAAAAAGAAAAAAAAGCAGAGATTTTTGAAAAGTTCAGCTTCACTAAAGCAGCTGAAAATACTGGTTCTCCGGAGTCTCAGATAGCTTTGTTTACTCATAGAATTAGTCACTTAACAGAGCATTTAAAGCAGAACAAGAAAGATTCTTCTACAAGAAGAGGCTTGTTGCAATTGGTAGGTAAAAGAAGAAAACTTCTTAATTACCTTCAAAAGAAAGATATTACTCGTTACAGAAGTATTATTAAGGAATTGGGCATAAGAAAGTAATGGTAGGATTAAAGCCCCAAATATTTATAATACCATTCACACCTACAGTTATTCGTTCACTGAAGCGATAAGATGTATTTCAAATAGGGAATTCACTCAGGATTCCCTATTTGTATATAAAAAAAGAAGTAAAGAAGAAGAAAGCGGCAATGATAATTTTTTAAAGACTATCTCTCCCTAACTAATTTTTCAGATAGTAACATAAATCTCATCACACTCTTCGATCTTCTGAAATGAAATCGAATTTTTGCAATAGCGTAATTTTGATATGAAAGCAATAGAACATAAAATATCTTTAGCAGATGGTAGAGAGATTACCATCGAAACAGGGAAATTGGCCCGTCAAGCAGATGGTTCAGTAGTTGTAAGAATGGGTAACACCATGATATTGGCTACGGCAGTTTCTTTAAAAGAAGCTAAAGAAGGAATAGACTTTTTACCCCTTTCTGTAGACTATCAGGAAAAATTTGCATCAGCAGGAAAGATTCCTGGTGGCTTTTTAAAGAGAGAAGGAAAATTAAGCGATCATGAGGTGTTGGTATCTCGTTTAGTAGATAGAGCGATTCGCCCACTTTTCCCAGACGATTACGGATTTGAAACTCAGGTAAACATTTACCTAATCTCAGCTGATGCTGATGCGCTACCAGATAGTTTAGCTGCTCTAGCTGCTTCTGCTGCTTTAACTGTTTCTGATATTAACTTTAACGGTCCTATCTCTGAAGTTAGAGTTATTAAAGTTGGTGAAGATTACATCATTAACCCAACTCCTGCTCAAATAGAAACTGCAGAGCTTAACCTAATCGTAGCGGCAACTCTCGAAAACATCATGATGGTGGAGGGTGAGATGAAAGAAGTGTCTGAAGATGATATGTTAGGTGCGTTGAGTGCTGCTCACGAAGCAATTAAAATTCAGTGTCAAGCTCAGCTTGAGTTAATGGAGAAAGCAGGTAAGTCTGAAAAAAGAGAATTTGCAGGTTTTGAGGAAGATGAGGAGCTGAAAAAAATGATTTTTGATGCAGTTTATGAGAAATACTATACGGTAGCTTCTTCAGGAATTGCTAATAAAAATAAAAGAAAAGAAGGATTTGGTGAGATAACTGAAGCATTCCTTGGTACTTTACCAGAAGATCACGAATACGATGAGTTCAAAATCAAGAGATATTTGAAGAAAGCACAGAAGAAAGCTGCTCGTAGCGCTGTGTTAGATACAAATAAAAGACTTGATGGTAGAGATCTAGAAGAAGTAAGACCAATCTGGAGTGAAGTAAACTACTTGCCTTCAGCTCACGGTTCTGCAGTATTTACTCGTGGAGAAACTCAATCATTAACTTCTGTAACACTAGGTACAAAACTAGACGAGCAGATGATTGATGGTGCTATGCATCAAGGTTATAACAAATTTATCCTTCACTATAACTTCCCAGCATTTTCGACTGGTGAGGTAAGACCAAACAGAGGACCGGGTAGAAGAGAAGTTGGTCACGGTAACTTAGCATTTAGAGCTTTATCAGAAGTTATTCCTCCAGATACTGAAAATCCATATACAATTCGTGTAGTTTCAGATATTTTAGAGTCAAACGGTTCTTCTTCAATGGCGACTGTTTGTGCGGGTTCATTAGCATTAATGGATGCAGGTATTAAAATTAAAGCTCCTGTTTCTGGTATTGCAATGGGTATGATCTCTGATCCTGAAACTGGAAAATATGCTATCCTTTCAGATATTCTTGGTGACGAAGATCACTTAGGAGATATGGACTTTAAAGTAACTGGTACTGCAAATGGTATTACTGCTTGCCAAATGGATATTAAAGTAGATGGACTTTCTTACGAAGTGTTGAAAGAAGCGTTAGAGCAAGCTAAGAGAGGACGTTTACATATTCTTGGTGAAATGAATAAAACTATTTCTGAGCCAAGAGAAGATTACAAACCGCATGCTCCAAGATCAATCACTATTAAGATTGAGAAAGAAATGATTGGTGCTGTAATTGGTCCTGGTGGTAAAATTATCCAAGAGATCCAGAAAGAAACTGGTTCTACTATCATTATCGAAGAAGTTGATGGTAAAGGTGTTGTAAACATATTTGCTAATGACAAAACTTC
>PBYL01000400.1 GCA_002729595.1 Thalassovita sp.
AGAAATACCCGCACCTAAACACACATATATATCATCAAAAAAGAACCAAGACTTCTTAGCTTTTACATCATCATGCGGGCTTCTAAAATCGAAAGCCACCGCTGCATACATACTATCTGTTACTGCTCCAACAAAATCTGTGAGTCCGGGTTTTTGCACATCATCCTCAGAATCCATCTCTGGTTTTTGTAAGATCGTTGTCCCCGGTATTTTTTGATAATCGTAAACAGGCCAAATGTCGGCACATTCCATTCCAGTTATAGAAATATGGTTTACCCCATCACCGCGATAATGATTTAACAAACCTTCTCCATTGTAAGGCCATTCCATATTGTAATTTCTGGTAGAATACATTCTTACCGAAGTATAATAAGTTGGTCGCTGAAAGCTAAAGTGCTCCGCCTGCCAGAAAAATTTAGCGAAAGATTGAGTTGGTTTCGCATCTTTTGTGCAAATATCTATGTTCTCTTGCAGCTCATCTTTTCGATAATCTGTACAAGAGATTAGTTTTCTTGCCATAGATGCATCATTTGGCTTAATCGCATTTGGCCGAGCAATACTTCTGTTCTTAGCTGCCGGATCTGGTGATTTCCCAAACACCATTTGTTTACATATACCATCTAGGTAATAGTCTACCAAAATATTGATTTTCTCTTCTGAAAATGCATAGCCGGTACCTCTTACAAAAGTAGCCCATTTGGCAAAAGCATAGGCATAATCTGTTCCGTAAGAAAGTGTATTGTTTACTCTATCTTCCCGATGATGAAAACTGTAGTCTTGCTGCATACCTCTGCTTCCAGTAGAAAATTTAATCTCCCCTTCAATCACTTTCATTACCTCGCTAAATTCATCTTCTTTTCTGTTGTAAAGCAGATTGGTAGCTAAAATCGCTGCTATTTTAATTCGATCGCCACTTGGTCTGGCTCCACTGGCATTTAGGTGAGCTCTGCCAATAATCGGTTGTGTTTTTGCCACCAAATCTTCTGGAAGATGTTTATCCATCAGCATATTTATGTTTACCAAAGTAGTCGGTACACCGATTTGATTATACCACCAGTTTTCACAGATAAAATCATTTTGAACCCAGAAATCTAGCGATGTTGCCAAGGCTTTTTTTAGTTTTTTATCTCGATAAAATTTCGATTGCTTTAGGTTAAAAGCATTTGCCATGAGCAGCATATTAGTAAGGTGAGTCCTGTGTTCAAATGCAGTTCTAGAAACATCTTCGTAATTTATCGAACTCCAACTTCCATCTTCAGACATGGAGTTGAGCACATTTTCAACTTCGGCATCATCTACACTGGAAACCAATATTTCTTCCAACACGCGTTTGCGAATGGTTTCTAAATCAGAAATTGAAAAGGCTAAAGTGTTAAGGGATAGGCATAGGATTGTAGCAACAATCCATCGTTTTTTCATCTTCATTTTAAATTATTTATTACCCTTTTTTTAATAAGGATGTGATCGTTATTAAGATATAATTTAGGGTATAATAGATAAAAATGATATGAAAAATATTTTTTTGTTCGTGAACTAGGCTTTTATCTATCTCGCTGTGTCTTTCGCTATCTGGTTGCCCCAATTAGTGATTGCTTCAAGCACTGGAATAAAAGTTTTTCCAAAATCTGTAAGGCTGTAAGTTACTTGTATAGGCGGTTTTTCACCATAAACTGCACGGTTTACTAAGCCATCTTTTTCTAGTTGTTTCAGTTGTAAACTCAGCGTTCTTTCGGTAATGGTCGGCATTTCTTTTCTTAGCTCACTATAGCGTTTATTTCTATCTTTTAGATGATAAAGAATCACTGTTTTCCATTTTCCACCCACTAAATCCATGGCCATACTCACTGTGCAAGGATACTTCTTGCCATTCAATTCAAAGAAATCTAATTCGCATTCTAGCTTCATCATTTTTAATTTTTTTCCACCTATCCAATTTGATAGTTATTTCAAATCTAAAGTGCTATCAATAGTTTTGCAACTATCATTTTTATAGTTACATATTTATATCAGTTATGGCATTAATCATTTTAGCACATCCGAATTACGAAAAATCAACTTCTAACAAAACCATTATTGAAGCATTAGAAAAGTCTAGTTTAGACATTAAAATACGAAACCTTGCAGCGTTATATCCCGATTATAAAATTGATGTGAAAGCTGAACAAGAAGCTTTGCTTAGGCACGAAAACATCATTTTTCAATATCCATTTTATTGGTATAATATGCCTGCTATTTTAAAGCTTTGGTTCGATGTAGTTTTCGAATATCAGTTTGCTTATGGTTCAAAAGGGGATAAGTTAAAAGACAAAAACTTTATAGCGAGCTTTACTGTTGGAGCACCCGAAAAAGAATATAATACTTTGGGAGAACACCATTTTAGAGTTATGGAATTTTGCAAAAACTTAGAACAAACTGCCTATTATGCAAAGATGCATTTTATTAATCCGGTTTACTCTTTTGGCAATTCTTTAAATGCAGGTATGGCACCTGAAGAAGTGAAGCAAAATGCTGGATTTCATGCAAAAAAATTGATAGAGGTAGTAAAGAGATTAGAGGCACCTCTAGTATCTTAGCCCAAGATCGATGAACAAAACAGGACAATTGATAACAAAGTTTAGATTGATTTTATGAAGGATGTATATTTGAAAATCATTGAATCAATAAAAACTCAGTAATGAATAACTTCGATTTTAAAATATATCATGTTGATAGATTTGATCATGTTTTAGATGAATCAGAACTAAAAGCAGTACCATTTTTATCTTATACAGAAACAGTTAAACCCCCATTTGATCAAGCATTAAAAGTAGCCTACTTCGAAAAAGAACAAAGGTTGACAGATTTTCTAGTAGATATAATTACTTCTAAATGTGCTGTCTCAGATTTAAAATTGAAGGTGAAAAAAGAGCAATCATTTACAGAAAAAGAAATAAAGGAATTAACAGGTTGGGAATTAGAATTTTTAGATAGGTTTACTTTAAATCATCAATCAAAAGAAATTAAAATCGAGAACTTAGAGCAGCTAATATCTCTTATTAAATTAGCTTTTAAGGAAAAAATTAAAGTTGTAGTAGATTTTAATAATACTTTGTACTCTTCTGGCTTCGATATGTGTATGTTTTTTCAGAATATAGAGGAAGATTACTTAAAGGCTTTTACTCAAAAGCATAAGCTTTATGTAATAGCTGATTTTTATGAGACTCTTTGGACAAATGAAAATTAACTCTCTTAAAAAATGAACAGAGACATCATCGACATCAACGATTTTACAATTCTGGTTGAAGAAGCCAAATCTGACAAACCTTCTGTAGATGCCTGTTTCTTTGATGAACCTGTGATTGCTGTTGCATTTTATGGGTCTGGCAATGTTGAACTCACAGTAAAATATGGTGATAAGGAGAAAACATTTAACCATACAAGTGGCATGGTGCTCTCTTTTTATGCTGATGAAAATGTTGAGTTTATCCATACTGTTTCGGCTGATAAACCTTTGGAAAGTTTGTTAATAGCAACAGCAGTTAAAAACCTACAAAAATTGCCAAACCAAGAGGGAGAAATTTTCAAGCAAATGTTGTCTGAATTGGTGAATCCTTCTGACCATTATGTAGAAGGGCCAATGTTTTACATGACGCCCGAAATGCAGAAAAGTGTAGAACAGGTCTTTAATAATCAGTATGAAGGCAAAACCAAAATGATGTTTTTCCGAAGTCAGATGACTACCTTACTGTCTCATTTCTTTGGTCAACTTGCCCTCATGCAACACAACGAGGTAAACAATCTTGAAAGGCAAAAACTGGATCAAGCTAGAGAAATTCTGCTTAACAATCTGGAAAACCCACCTTCTCTCAATGAGCTTTCTCGCGAAATAGGCTTAAATACATTTAAACTTAAAAAGGGTTTTAAGGAATATTTCGGTTTGCCTGTGTTTAAATACCTGCAAAACGAACGCTTGGTAAAAGCACATGATCTTATAAAAAACCATCATTTATCTATCCAAGAAACCGCTTGGAATGTCGGTTACGATAGCCTCAGTTCTTTCTCTAATGCATTCGAAAAGCGATTTGGTTACCGACCAAGTCAGGTGAAATAACAAAAAATACTTTTCGAACAAATCATCCTCCTTTTGGAACAAGCCGACCGGTAAGCTAACAAGTAGCTTTGCTTCATCACTTAAACAAAAAAGAAATGAGCAAAGTAACAGCAATTATTATCGGAAGTTTAATCTGGTTGGTAGGTGTAAGTTTCTATGCACTTTCAGCTTCCATCACACTTTTAGCAGATCAAGAATTACAAGCAAACATCACTTTGGCAATCATCTTGATTCCCGGTGTTTGGTTAGGCACTCACATCCTCTATAAAATAACTTTTATGTATTGGCTAAAAGCTGGAAGTATTATGCTTTCAATAGCGATACTGCTAGATGCCTGCATCACTGTTCCTTACTTTATTATTCCCTATGGAGGAACTTATCAAAGCTTTTTTGGCGCTCCGGCCTTTTGGCTATTGGCAATCGAGTACATACTCATCGTCTATAGTTACTGGAAATTTCACTTTAAAAACCTCACGCAAAACATTTAAAAATGCAGCTCATTTTCACTTGTCTTATAGCAATTGGGTCTTTGTATATCCAAGATTATTTAGCGATCGATTTCACCAAAAAACAAGATGAGCCTATTGTTCAAGGTGAAGAATTGAAACAAGCAGCATTCGAGGTTTTAAATAACAAATGCAATGTTTGTCACCGAAAACAAAATCCGTTTATGGTCTTTTCTCTAAAGAATATGGAAAAGCGTGCTGCTAAAATTAATATGCAGGTTTTCATCAAACAGCGAATGCCAAAAGGCGATGAAATCAAACTGACTGAAAAAGAATACTCGACTTTAAAAGAATGGCTGTCAACTCAAAATCTCAAGTAAAAATGGAAATTACAATCAGAAGCATTACACTCATAATTGCTATTGTGCTTACAGGTTTATCAGCAGGATTATTTTACGCTTGGGAAGTTTCTGTAATTCCCGGAACTAAGCGAATTGGCAATCTTGCCTATGTGGAAACCATGCAAGCCATCAACCGAGCCATTATAAATCCGGCTTTTATGTTGATCTTTCTGGGTTCTTTGGTAGCGCAAACAATCGGCACTTTTCAATATAGAAGTACAAACCTATTTTGGTTTTTACTAACCGCTACCGTCACCTACTTTGTTGGAACCATACTGGTAACTGCCTTGGGAAATGTGCCATTAAACGATGCGCTGGATACAATTTCCATTAAAGAATTAAGTAAAACTCAAATTGCCAGCGAAAGAACTCATTACGAATTGCGATGGAATCGCCTGCATACCATCCGAACTGTGTTTTCGGTGCTGTCTTTCATACTTATGATAGTTGGACTTTTTAATTATAGCAAGTAGAAAAAACAGCTAAAAAATTCATCAAACTCAAAATTCATTTTCATCATTATAAAATATAAATAAAATGTCAAGTAACATCTTAGTAATTGGTGGCACTGGTAAAACTGGTCGCCGTGTGGTAGAAAAACTTCAAAAATTAGAACAAAATGTTCGCGTAGGTTCAAGAAATGCTCAACCTGCTTTCGATTGGCAAAACCAATCAACTTGGTCAGCAGCTCTCGAAGGTATAGACAAAGTATATATCACTTTTCAACCAGACTTAGCTGTTCCCGGCGCTTTAGAAGCAATTGAAGCATTAGTAAAAGAAGCCAAAAAGCAAGAAGTAAAAAAACTGGTTTTGCTATCTGGAAAAGGTGAAAAAGAAGCACAACTTTGCGAGCAAGTGGTGATCCATTCGGGTTTAGATTACACCATTGTAAGAGCGAGTTGGTTTATGCAAAACTTTAGTGAGAGCTTCTTTCTCGATCCGATTTTGGCTGGCCATGTTGCCTTACCAAAACCCGAAGCAAAAGTTCCTTATGTCAGCACAGATGATATTGCAGATGTGGCTGTCGCAGCACTTTTAGATGATGCACACAATGGGAATATTTATGAGCTTACTGGACCAGAAACACTCACTTTTGAAGAAATTGTAAGCGAAATTGCCAAAGCTTCTGGTCGCCAAATTCAGTTTACGCCAATCACTCAAAGTGCTTACATTAAAATGTTAGAAGAGTTTGGCGTTCCGGCAGATTACATTTGGCTCATCAATTATTTGTTTTCGGAAGTGTTGGATGCTGAGGGGAATAACATTATCTCAAACGATATTGAAAAAGTACTGAAACGGAAACCGATAAGCTTTAAAGAATATGTGCAAGAAACTGTACGAACGGGAGTCTGGAATCCCAAAACATCGGAACTCGCTTAAGTTACAAAGGCTGCCAACTAGGTGGCCTTTTTTGTTTGAATGATTTTTTTGAAAAAATTTCTACTCAGCTGTGATTTTTAAAATGGTGATGCGATTAATGGGTCAAACAGAATTTAAAACAGAAAATATGAAAGAGTTTATAAGTAAATTAACCGCAATCGTTTTTGCACACGGCATCTTAAATTTAGTACATGCAACATAGTAAAGAAGCCAAAGCAAAGCAGCTAATTGAAATATGAAAACCAACAAAACAGAAGAGATTGTTCAGATTATTGAGCAAAACAAAGGGCTTATTTACAAGGTGGTGAACGCTTACTGTTCAGATGTTCACGAGCAAGAAGACTTAACACAAGAAATTATTCTTCAAATTATTAAGGCTTACGAAAAGTTTGATTACAAAGTGAAAGTGACCACTTGGATGTACAGAATCGCTCTAAATGTTTCAATCTCTCAATACCGGAAAATTAAAAGCAGGCAGAAATACATTTTACCTATGCCAGAAAATTTGGTGAAAGTGGCAGATGATTCTGTATGCGAAGAAAATGAAGAATTGGTGCAGTTAAAGGCTTTTATACAAGAGCTTCCACCGCTTAACCGAGCAATTTTAATCATGTTTTTAGATGGAAATAACCATACAGAAATCTCTGAGGCTGTGGGTATTTCTGTAAGCAATGTAGGAACAAAAATTAGTAGAATAAAGCAGCAACTTAAAAAGAAATTTAACCAACAAAAAAATGAACTTAGATAATATTCAAGAACTCTGGAAACAACACGAAGCATCATTAGAAGCGAATCGTATGCTAAATTTATCCTTATTAAAAGAGGTAAAAATTGATAAGGCAAAGTCAACATTAAGCAACTTGCTTTTTGTACCTGTAAGCACACTTGTATTCTTTATTTTCGCACTCTCTTACTGCTTGTATTTTAGTTTTAATAACTGGGGTATCTGGTATTTTGCTGCAACAGGTTTGTGTTTAGCTGTATTTTCTACCTTGTTCATTTGGTCTTCTATGAATCAATTGAAACTAATATTAGAAGTAGATTACAATGCATCGGTAGTTAAACTGCAAAGAGATATTTCTCAAGTTAAATCTGCCATTTTAACTAACTTGAGAATTGCCGTTTGGATGATTCCTTTTTCACCACTGATGATGATTTTCTTTAGCAAAGTGCTTTTTAACTTCGATATGGTAAATGCACTTTCAACAAATATGCTTTATATGTATGCTGTTATGAGTTTGCTATTATTGGTTGTTGCTTTCTTCGCTTCAAAATCAATTGCTAAAGACAAAGTGAGTAGTAAATGGGTAAACTGGCTTTTACAAGGAAGTGGCAGCCAAGTAGACGAAGCACTTGGATTTATAAATCAAATTCAAGAATTTGAGAAAGAAGAGTAACTGTATAAAATTCATGAAAATTCTATTCACCATACTTGGCTTATTAAATGGCAGTTTCATGTTAATTGATGGAGTATATGTGATAGTGAATGGAAAATATATTGGCCCAGAAAAACCGGGACCTTGGGCCAATTTGTTTTATCTCTTAGAGATCGATGTCTTTTCACTCGGACCTCTGTTTATCGTTTTTGGAATTTGCTGGTTAACATGGTTAGTTCTTTTATGGATGAAACACAGCAAAACAAAACAAGTAGGGATTGTTATTAGCACTCTTACACTTTGGTATTTACCAATAGGTACCTTATTCTCACTAATTATCTTATTGATTCTGATGCTTAGAAGGCCAAGTTTAAACTAAGATATAAGCCCAATCT
Organism: Thalassovita sp.; assembly: GCA_002729595.1. GTDB lineage: Bacteria > Bacteroidota > Bacteroidia > Cytophagales > Flammeovirgaceae > Chondrinema. The sequence goes on from PBYL01000400.1 coordinate 8,089, forward strand.
GCATCCAATTTCACCTCTTCTAAAATCTCATTTCTAATATTTTTCGCTGGATTTATTTGCTAATTGATTTAATAAATATATTTTTGATGTGCGTTACCAATAATTACAGCTATTCTTAAATTATTGATTTAAAGCAATTTATTCTCCTATTTGATGAGCGAATAATAATATGAAAAATAAACTCTATAAAACATTCTTCTTTCTCACATTACTTATTTTAAATAGTATTGCTTTTGCCCAAACCGAAGACGATTCTTTTAAAGTAAAAGGCTTTCACATTGATTTACGGGTGCAGGTAATGAAAATGGAAGCGCTAAAAAGCTTTGCAAAAAAACTCTCCGATGCTGGAATGAATACGCTTGTGATGGAATGGGAGGGTACATTTCCTTTCGAAAAACATCCACTTATACCCAACCAATATGCTTATAGCAAAGAAGAAATAAAAGAGTTTGTAACATACTGCGAGGGAATTGGAATTGATGTAATTCCGCTACAACAAAGTATGGGGCATTTAGAATATGTGCTAAGACACCAAAGATATGCCGAACAAAGAGAAGATAATAAAGAGCTTTCGCAAATATGTTTGCTAGAAGAAGACCTAAATAAAAAACTGTTTACTGATTTATTCACCGAAATGGCTGAGATGCACAAATCAGATTACATCCACATTGGAGCAGACGAAGCCTATTTGCTAGGCCATTGTGATAAATGCAAAAAGAAAGCAGAAGAAGAAGGCATTCCAACTCTGTTTGCAGACCACATAAAAATGGTTAGTGAAATTGTAATTAGTCTGGGAAAACGACCAGTGCTCTGGGCAGACATCGCTTTGAAATATCCCGATGCGCTTTCGAAGCTACCTAAAGGCTGCATCTTTGTAGATTGGAACTACGGCTGGGATATTAACCGCTTTGGCTATCTGCAAAAAATAATTGATCTAGGCTTTGAGATGTGGGGTTCGCCAGCCATTAGAAGTAGTCCAGATAATTTTTACTCTAGCAATTGGGATAGGCACATGAATAACATCCAAGAGTTTATTCCCTATTGCAGGCAAACTGGCTACAACGGAATGGTGATGACTTCTTGGTCTACTTCTGGCATTTATTCTCCAATTTTTGAAGACCATGGCACCATAAGCGATTTAATTCCAGTCAGATATGTGTATCCGATTTCTGGCTACAATCTTTTAATTGAAGCTTACTTTGAAGCCCTCAAAACCAAAGGAGCGCTAGACGAAGATAAGTTTATTGAGCAGTATGGTAAAAGCAAGTTTGGCTTTAATAAAGAACAAAGTAATGCTATGTGGTCTGCTTTAAAAAACAGTCAATACATGGTGATTAATGGTAAAGTGAGTGGTAGCGATATTACAGTTGAAATGTTACTAGACAGTGTAAGGCAAAATCAAAAGTCTTTAAAAAGCATGAAACCTAATGCGAACCAAAATGAATTTGCCCACTTTGTTTTAATGGCAGATATCCGCGAAAACTATATGAGTTTTAAAGCCATCGAAAAGAAAGTAAACGATCCATCTTTCACTAAAAAAATGGTGCCTGAAGTTTTGGAAATTCTCAAACAAATCGAGGCTAAAGAAAAGAAGATTAACGATAGATTTATCGCACTAAATAATGATTTACTTTATCCATCAGCATTAGAAACAGAACATGAGCTTAGGATACATAGCGTGAAATCGATGAAAGAAAGACTCGCAAGAATTAAATAGTATCGGGGTGTGAATTATAAAGAAATTCATCAAACAACATATTAAAACATCAAAAATGTATTTTTTCAAAAAAGACAAATTACAAGTAAAATGTTTCGTAAGCAGAAACGAAATGGGAAAAACTGCTGCATTAGAAGTTTCACAAAAGATAAATGAATTACTACTAGAGAAAGAAGAAATCAATATGATTTTTGCTGCGGCACCTTCTCAAAATGAGCTCTTAGCTTCTCTAGTTTCAGATAAAACTATTGCTTGGGATAGAATCAATGCATTTCACATGGATGAGTACATTGGTTTGGGAACATACATAGATGCATCTTTTCAATCTTACCTCAATGAGCATATTTTCGGTTTGGTAAATTTTAAAAGCATCCATTACATCAATGGTGAAACTGGCAATGCAGAAACTGAGTGCGAGCGATATGCCAATTTGCTTTCTAAAAATGAGATTGATATTGTTTGTTTAGGAATCGGGGAAAATGGTCATTTAGCTTTTAACGATCCGCATGTGGCAGATTTTAAAGATGAAAAGCTAGTGAAAATTGTAGAACTAGACGATGCTTGTAGAAACCAACAGGTAAACGATGGATGCTTCCCAAGTTTCGATGAAGTTCCTAAATCTGCGATTACCTTAACAATGCCCATGCTGTTATCTGCGAATTATATGTTTTGTGTAGTGCCGGGAAAAACGAAGGCTGAAGCAGTGCAAAAAACCATCAATGATCAAATTTCTGAAAGATGCCCAAGCACAATTCTAAGAGAGAAAGAAGATGCCATCTTGTATATCAATTCAGAAAGTGCCGCATTCATTCAAACAGAGCAATTTCAAGATAAAAAAGCCTAGATTCATCATCTAAAATCAATTTTGATAATGATGACGTGCTCTAAACTTGCTAAATTGTAGACAAAAAAATGCTATAAAATGGCTTAGTACTAGTAACAATATGACAGAACTAAAAACTTCAAAAAGACTTCTATCGCTAGACGTTTACCGCGGAATTACTATCGCCGGAATGATCTTAGTAAACAATCCGGGCAGTTGGGGGAATATCTACACTCCCTTGGGGCATGCTGAATGGAACGGTTTAACACCTACAGATTTGGTATTTCCTTTTTTTGTGTTGATTATGGGAATTTCCATGTATATCTCTTACAGCAAATTCAACTTTGCTTTTTCTACCAACACTTTTATTAAACTACTCAGAAGATCAAGTTTAATCTTTTTAATTGGTTTGTTTCTTCATTGGTGTTCGCTTTTTTTAAGAGGTTACCACAATCTTTCAGCCAATGAAGAGCTAAGCTTTTTTCAAGTGATTGGGCAAGCAGCCTGGAATTTTGAGAATATAAGAATACTCGGTGTATTACCTCGATTAGCCATTATTGCATTTTGTGGATCGATGATTATTCTATTGGTAAATCATAAATTCATCCCTTGGATAATCGGTATTACATTAATTTTATACTGGGTAATTATAGGACTTACAGATAGTTACATGCCTTCTGAAGATAATATAGTGGCGGTAATCGACAGGTTAATTATTGGTACTAACCACATGTATACCGATCATTTTTCTGATGGAACTAAATTAAAACTCGATCCTGAAGGCTTGTTTAGTACCATTCCTGCAATAGCACATGTACTCATAGGATTTCTAATTGGCAAAATTGTCATGCAAAATCCTGATAGAAATGAAGCAATTAGAAAAATAATGATTGCTGGTGCTTTGTTGTTGTTTGCAGGTTTCTTAATGAACTATGGCTTCCCGATTAACAAAAAAATATGGACTTCATCTTTTGTATTAGTAACTTGTGGTTTTGGCTCATTGCTTTTCGGCGTACTCATCTGGATAATTGATGTAAAAGGCAAAAGAGGTTGGATTATCACCTTCTTTAATTCTTTTGGGGTAAACCCAATGTTTATTTACATTCTTGCTTTCTTTTTATCTGTGCTCACAGCCTACATTGGTTTTACATATAATGGAGAATGGATTGCATTTAAAACCTTTTTCTATCGACATATTATCGAATCTATCTTTAGTGGTAAGCTCGCTTCACTGGTTTTTGCCATATTATTTGTGTCTGCAAACTGGGTTGTTGGCCACATTTTATACAAGAAAAAAATATACATCAAATTATAATTCCTCTTTACTGAAAGGCAAAACCTTATGCCTTTCAGTATTTCTCCCTTTAAATTTTCAAATCAGATAAAAAGTACTTGAATTTATTTGTCAAGTCTAATGCTTATTTTATATTTGATGTGCGTTACCGAAATTATTA
>PBYL01000401.1 GCA_002729595.1 Thalassovita sp.
ATTTATTTTTTATGTTTTATGGCTAGCTATTGCCTTTTCAAAACTGCAAGCACAGATTTTTAACCCAATCGATTCTTTACAATTTCCAAAGCTCAGTAATCCAGAAATGGTTTGGGCAGACTTAAACAACAATGCTTATCAAGATGCGATTATTTGCGGTGTTGATACTACTGGTAAACAAAGTGTTTTTATCTTAAGCAATGCCAAAGATTCGATCGGAATAGTGCCTTCACTCCTGCCCGCTTTGGCTAATCCAAAGTTCAGTTTGGCAGATATAAATCACGATGCTTTTCTCGATGTTTTTATTTCTGGTAAAGATGCTACAGGTGCTTTTAAAACTGAGGTTTGGGAGAATCAAGGAGAGTTAAATTTCACACCTTCTTCAATTAGCATCACTGGTTGGCAATCTGCAACGAGTATGTGGGTAGATTTAGATTGGAATGGCGATTATGATTTAGTGATGAGTGGAGTTGATGAAACGGGCAATAATCAATTCAAAATTTATAAAAATACCTCAGGCAGTTTTGAAGAGTTAGAACCAGAAATTCCTGCCTTGGCAAATGCGAGTTTTGAGCAGTTAGATGCAAACAGAAATGGCTATAGAGATTTGCTGATTTCAGGAACTGATAGTTCAAATAATTATCAAACCTATCTGCTTTTAAATAATCAAAACTTCGACTTACAACTCGTAGAAATTGCATCTGATTTTGGAGGAGATGAAATCAATGTGGGAGACATCAATCACGATGGTTTTTCAGACTTTATTCTTTCAGGTAAAACCGCAACCGGAATCACAGAAACCAGAATTTACCTCAATACAAAATCAGGCAGTTTTGAGCTTTATGAAACATTAAACAACTGGCAGGCTGATGAACTTCTTATAGCTGACCTAGATAAAGATGGTTTGGCAGATATTTTTTTCGCAGGCATAGATGAAAACGATGAACCTAAAACCAGCATCTATCAATACGATTCAGTAAGTACAAACCCTGCCTACATTTTGCTTGATACTCTCTTACCATCTGTTTCAAAAGCAAGTTTAAGTGATGTTGATCTTGATGGAGATTTAGATGTTTTTTTGTTTTCAGAAAATACAGATAGTACCGGAATTTATATCAATGATTTCGAAGGGAAAAACTATGTGCCTGCCACACCATACAATCCATTTGCGATTGCAATTCACGGTAAAACGCTGTTTTCTTGGTTAGCAAATTACGATGACCACACCGATAGAAATGTTTTAACCTACGAGCTTTTTGCAGGTACTAGTGAGTATGGAGTCGATTACGTTTCACCATATTTCCATACAAGTGGAGGTGTGAGAAAAATGGCTGCTCATGGGAATATAGGTCAAAATAATTTTTTTACGCTAAATAAGCTGATCAGTGGTCGGGTATTTTGGGGTGTGCAACCAATAGATAATTCATTGGCAAATAATGCATCTAACAATTCCATTTGTACTGGCAATGTCTTGTACGATTGTGTAGATATTGAATTGAAAGATACACTGCTTTGCTTTGGTAATTCACTACAACTTGTCGATCCGGTTGAAGATAAAGAAGCCATTTGGTTTTCTGTAAATCAGGGTTATCTCGGCACCTTCGATACACTCAACATTTCACTTGCTGCTGACGATACAATTTTCTATGTAGTTCCTAATGATTTAGATTGTGCTTTAGCAACTTCTTGGAGTATTAAAGTTCTGGAAGAAAGAGATAATATTTCGCTAGGAAACGATACAACAGTTTGTAAAGGTGAGGTGCTTACTTATGAAGTTCCAGAAGGTGAATGGACTGAGGTTACTTGGCTTTCTGAATCGCAAGGAGAACTTAGTACTGACAGCGAAATTACCTTTGAAGCTTTTGAAAATGATCAATTGATTTTAATTACAAAAGATGCTGGAGGTTGTGTGTATTCAGACTCTATTTTAATCAAATTGTTTGAAACTACAGCCTACGCATATAGAGATACTACAATTACTGAGGGCGAAAGTATAAAATTAGCCGCTTTAAACGCTTTAAGCTATTTATGGGTTCCCAATTACGCGATTGATGATGTAAATTCCTCTACGCCCATGATTTCGCCTTTAAATACAACTGAATACATTGTGACAATGCTCGATTCTACAGGATGCACAGTAACCGATACAGTTTTAGTTACGGTAGAAGGTTCAATTGCAACTGCTAAGGTATTTATACCCAACTTGTTTACACCCAACAGCGATGGTAATAATGATGCTTTCCGTCTGTATGGTTTAGAGAATGTGAACAGCATTACTTTTCAAATTTATGATGCGCAAGGTAATCAGGTTTATGCTTCTGATGATATCGGTTCTTTGCAGCATACAGGTTGGGATGGTAGCAAGTCTGGCAGAACACTAAAAAATGGAACATATTTCTGGCGAATGAACGGAGAATATCAGAATGGTGAGCCGATTCTTTTTAATGGAAAACAAGAAGGTTTTATCACCCTACTCCGCTAAAATTTAGCGAATCAATCTATGCTTTCATTTTTTTAAATTACTGATATGTTTCTGTCAAAATATTATTTAATTCTTTCTATTCTTATGATGATTACTTGTATCGATTTACAAGCACAATATCAGAATTTTTTCCAGTACAACTTTTCGCCAGACAGAATCAATCCCGGCAGATACATAAAGAAAGATGAAGCAGCTTTGCGAGCAGTTTATCGAACTGTAAACACCAGTTTGAATATGAACCTCAACACCATGTATGCTTCGGGTTCATATCCTTTAGGAATCGTTAGTTCTGAGTCTGGTTGGGGCGCAGTCACTTTTTCTGTTTTTGATGATGCAACTACACAATCGGGTTTGTTTAAAACTACCGAATTGAACCTGGGTTATACACATGTTTTGCAAGTTGGTAAATACCAAATGCTCAGTTTTGGTATTTCCTCGAGATATACAGACAAGGGAATTGATCTCAACAATTACACCACTGGCTCGCAATATTTGCAAGGTGCTGGCTTCGATCCGTCTATCGATTTAGGTGAAAATGTAGATGATTTCCAGTCGAGATATTACAGCATTGCCGCAGGAATTTACCTCAGAGGTATGGACTTACTCGATAATGAATATTTTATGGGAATTTCTCTGTACGATGTGAACCAACCTAACGAATCTGTTTTAGCTGGCGAAAGCAGCATTCCTTTGACTTTGCAGTTAGAAGGTGGTTATCACATTTACGACAAATTGCATTATGCCATCATTCCTTCTTTTTTGTACACCAGAAGTGGAGGCACAGATTTGCTTAATCTTGGTTCTGCTTTTCAATATAGACCCAATGATGTTAAAACCTTAGAGTTACAAACCAGATACAAAGTGGCTAAGGCTGTTGTCTTGGCTTTGCAGTTTCATACGCCTCAATTTTCTGTTGGATTCAGTTACGATTTACCTACTGGTGCTAGAAGTGATATTTTTAGTAATGCTTTTGAAATTGGTGTAGAAATTAGGAAAAGTATTCTTCCGAGTAGAAGTCTAAAAAGTAAAGAAGATGAGGAAGAGAATAAGAAAAACAGAAAGAAAAAACGGAAAAAGAACAAGAAATCTAAAAAGAAAAAAACGCAGGAAAAGCTAAATAAAAAGAAAGGCAAACAAGTACCTGCCATTAGAGAAAATACATCTGAAACAAACATCACTGAAGAAGATATTTCAGAAACAGATTTTGTGGAAGATGAAGAAAATATTCCAAATAATCGAGAAGAGCAACTACAAGATACCAATGCTTTAGTAGTACCAAATGTCAATGTTCAAGAAACAGATTCTACTAAAGCTAAGATTGAAAATGAAGTAAACATACAGGTAGGAGAGATTGAAGACGAAACACCAAATTTAATTCAAAAAACTGGGCAGGTTTATTTCGATTTTAACACAACTTCGCTGAATGATGATGCTAAACAAATTCTCGATAGTTGGATCGCTGAATTGGCAGCTAACAACTTTCTAAAACTGATCATTATCGGCCATACAGACAATGTTGGTTCTAAAGATATCAATCAACAGATTTCTATACAAAGAGCCAATTCAATTAAAGCCTATTTGGAAGCTGCTGGTATTAGAAGTGGCAAAATTAGTGTAAAAGGAAATGGTATGGCTAAGCCTGCCTTTGAAAATACGAATGAAATTGGAAGAGCAAAAAACCGAAGAGTCGAATTGATTTTAATTAAAGTAGAGTAAGTAGGGGAAATTTCCCTTGCTTCTCTCTTAATTTTTAAAGCTTTGTATCAATTACTGTATTTTCATTAAAACATTCCATAATACATTCTTGAGATTAATAACAAAGTGCAAAATGGTTTATTTCTCCATTTTTTAGCTTAAATATTTGAATAATCTAATTCTACCTCTCTAATTATCAATTTCCATCCATATAAATTCAAAAAAATCACATTAAGTTGAGACTAAAAATTTAAGAGTGTGTCTTGAATTATTTCTAAAAAACTTAAGTGTTTATCATTAAAATTTGATTTAGTTGAACTTAAAAAAGAAAAAATTTTGAAAATCATAATTCAACAGTCAGATATTTGACTTTTATAAAGCAAAATATAAAGTTTGGGTATGACGCAGATCTGCTTAATAAAAATACTACCAATTATTAATTATATAAATTAATATTTCTTTCCACCCAGTAACTATTACAACCTGCACGAAGAATTACTAACCCACGATTGCCTCCAATCAGGTGATTTGTTTTTTATCATTTATTAAATGCAATTTTGATATGAAATCACTACTTCTAACTTTTTGTGTTTTGCTTAGCTATTGTACTTGGGCTCAAGATGATGATACAAACATGTACAAAGCAGATGAAAAAGCTATAATAGAAACTTTAAATAAAGAAACAGCTGCTTACGAAAATAGAAATTTTGAAGAATGGTCGAAGTACTGGATTCATCAACCATATTCTGCACTTACTTACACTTTTACGAGAGGTTGGGACGATGTTGAAAAAATGATGAAGATGTCGATGGAGAATGATCCGGATGCAATGACAAACTTAGAAGTAAAGAAAGATTTTAATATTAGAATTTCTGGAGATTTGGCTTATGCTACATTTAGAATTGATCATGTTAATGAAGATGGAGAAGTAACAGGTACGTCTAGAAGTTACAGAGTTTTGGAAAAAGAAGACGGCATGTGGAAAATGGTATTGGTAGATGGCTATAATCAATCTATGGAGAAATTCATCAGCATGAAGGCTGCCGACCTACTCGACAAAGTGATTAATTATTACGATCCTGAAAATTCTTGGGCAAGCTTTACTGGAAGCATGAATTCTACTTGGCTAAGAGCCGATGGTTCTGCTGTGAATGAACGCTTCGATATTAGAAACCCAGATGATTTCTACCAATGTACAAGATTTGAAAATGGCAATATTGCTATTAAAGGGATGGAAGATGGAAATTACTTTGCATCACTCAATGGCATGGAAGACATCTCCGAAGATAATATGAAAAAGTATGAGCTTTCTGAAGATGCAACAAATATGTTTTATGCACACCATCGCCAACATTTCGCTCTTCCAATGGAATTGAAAAACTCAGGAGCCAAGCTGAATGAAAATATAGAAATTAGCAACATAAATGGCGCTAATTATTTTATACTCACTTTCGTAGGTGAAAAAGACAAGGTGAATAATAAATATTATGAAGGTGAGACCAAACTAGCTGTAAGACCAGATGATTTTTCATTAATGGGTATGCATTTTAAAGGAATGAATAATGGGGAAGAAATGATGTTTTACAGCAATTTTGAAGGTGAAATTAATTTGAACAATCTGAAAGTTCCTAGACATAGAGAAGTCTACAATTATAATCCAGAAACTGAAAAATATGAGTTTATGGGTTCAGATAATTTCTCAGAAATAATACTACCTAAATAGGCCATTTGAGTGTAGTTATAACACAGCCCACACATTTTAAGGGCTGTGTTTTTATTTGTTCATATATTGACATTTAGATTCACAACTTTCCATCTGTATGGTGGGATGTTGAATGTGGTAATTTTTCATTACGCCTTCAACTTCTGTTTGCACATTTTGATGCATTGCTAGTTCATCATCTTCTGTAACTAAGTGGAGTGTACAAACATGATCGTTGCCATCCAAAGTCCAAACATGTAGGTTGTGTATACTTCTTACTCCATTTATTTGAAGCAAATCTTTACTCAGTTTTTTCATATCTATACTTTCAGGCACAGATTGAAGAAGAACTTTCCCACTTGAGATCAAGTTTTTAGTAGCATTGTATCCTATAAAGCCAGCAATACCAATTGCTAAAACTGGGTCGATCCAATACCAATGTGTAAAATAGATAACCGCAGCACCAATCAAAACAGCAGCCCAACCTAATACATCTTCGAGTAAGTGTAACATAATAGCTTTGCTATTGTGGTTTTGCTCACAAGTGTTTTCATGATTATGATCGTGTACGTGACTATGGCCATGAGGATGATGGTGATGTGCATCTCCACCCGAGTTTTTAATTTTGATAAAAGCGATTCCATTTATGGCAATCCCTAATACCGCTAACCAAAGCATACCCTTACTGTCTACAACTTCTGGGTTCATAAGTGATTGAAAAGCATTCACCAACATGATGACTGCACCACCAAGTAAGAAAACAGACATACCAATGGCTGAGAGGAGCGAGAATCTTTTATAACCATAAGAGAATTTTTCGTTTCCCTTTTTCTTTGAGATTTTTTCTAGAAATACTGCCAATCCAATTGCCGAGGCATCTACAAAATCGTGAAAAGCATCGGCGATAATTGCAGTTGAGTTTGTGAAAATTCCACCCACTACTTCAATTACAGAAAATATAGCATTGAGCCAAAAAGCAGTAGATAGCCCTTTTTCATGCGAATGATTGTGCTGGTGTGAATGGTTATGTCCCATGATTGCTTGGTTTATTTGACTATTCGATTAATTATTTACAAATAAACGAGGTAAGCAGAGGCAAAACAATGGAAAAAATGGAGTAAGTATTGGACTAATCGAGGTAAACGCTCTTAAATTGCAGTGCAGACATACCAGTTTTATTCTTAAAGAACCTCGAAAAGTAGGCATAGTCTTCATAGCCGAGAGCTTCTGCAATTTCCTTTACTGTTTTGTTGGAATGAAATAACAATCGTTTTGCTTCCAGAATGATTCGATTGTGAATATGGTAACTTACAGAAAAACCAGTAATGTTTCTCACACACTCATTGAGGTAGGGGAGGGACAGGTTTAAAGCAGTGGCATATTCAGAAGGTTGTTTCATTTGGATAAAAGACTGACCTAATAATTTTTTAAAATCATTGGTGATAATTTCTGGTCGCGAATTATTCGTAAGTATTTTGTTATTTTCTTGAAATTGAGAAATAATAAAACCCAACAAAGCATTACAGTAACTACCTAATAGTAAAGCTTTCATCTTTTCGCTCTTCCGTTTGTGAATTTCTAAGCAAAGAGAACTTGTATCTAATAGAACTTTAGCATCTTGTTCATTCGGGATAATAGGTTTGGAATGATGCATAATATCCTCTATCAATTCCAGATAGGTTTTATCTATCATTTCTTCTTTAAGCGAAACCAACATAATAGAAGCTTGTTTAGCTGATAAAACTCTATGCACCTGTCCAGGATATACATAGACAATTGCAGTTTTATCTATCGCTTGCTTTTCAAAATCGAGCTCAACTTGCACACAGCCTTTTTCAATTATCATAAAAAGATGATAATCGTGCCTGTGAGATCGATCAGCCTCTTTACCAAAAGTTGATGTTTCAGAATCCATCCTGTTCACCGCAATTCCATGAGTTACATTGTGATGAAGATGATTTACCGGAATGGACTCTTTTTTATGCATATGTTTAAATGATGATTTTAACTTCTAAATAATCTAATAAAAAGTAAAAAGGCTACAAATTTGGAATAAGTAGCCTTTTATTGATTCTTATAATGAAAAAGTTATTTCCAGTCTAGCTCTGTAATGATTATGTCATCATACGAAAATGATTTATCACTATCATTTAGGTTGATGAATGTTAAACCAATTTCACCATCTGAAGATATAGCATAACCACTTGCAAAAGCATTTAAATCACTATTATAACAAGGTGTTGCAATACCATATGGATTTTCATAGGATTTGATAGGGGATTCAGCAACAAGCTCATCATATATTTCAACTTTTACTGGATATGGGTCATAGTAATCATCTTGATAACCTAATATTATAGAGTTTCCATCTGATGAAAAGTTTACATATGCTAGTTCTGCTGGATAATCTGGATTACCGGCTGATTCAAAAATTGTTTTATCTTCATCATTTACTTTTACATAAAGTGTATTTCCTTGACCATAACTACTATTATAGTCAATAATATATGCTACATCTCCATTTATAGAAACAGCAGCTGAAATAACTTTTTTATTTGGAGAATAAACATTTGATGAAAGTGATGGTAATTCAATATCATTACCATAAACATTAAGTTTGCTATTATATAAATAGTAAATTCCTTGATCATTAGGTAGCCAATCTATTTGTTCTGCGTTCAAAATTTCATCCGCTACGTCAAGTATTTCTCCTGTAGTATCAATAATTACGACTCCAAGATTTTTTTCGAAATAAAGAATTTTTTGATTATCGTAACTTATTTTCACATTTTTTCTTAAGCTATTAGAATCATTTGTAAGTTTTATCAATGAGGCTTTATCTGCATCTTTCATTAAATAGATATTATTATCTTTTAGGATAGCAATATTATTTATATACGAGTTATTTTCTTCTTCAATTATTTGTAAAACTTGTTCTACTTCTTCATCTGATAATACATCTATAAATGAACTTTCACACCCAAGCAGAAATATTATAAGTATTAAAAGTAATGGTTGTTTGAAATACATATTTTTATTAAAATTTTAATACTAGTCCTAAGTTTGTTGAAATAAAGTGATCTACTTGTCCTAAATTGGAATTGTATTCAATATCATTTTCATCAGCCGAGCCTAATGAGAAAAATAAATTGTATTTACTACTAAAAAAGAAGTCTACATTGTTAGCTAAATTGTATTGAAAACCAAGAATGGGTGTAACGGCTCCTTTTCCTTCCAAAAAAGAGTAACTTGCATTTATAGCAGGATCAGGTATATCTACTGTATAGTCTACTTTGGTATAGTAATAACCTAATCCAAAGCCAGTAACAAGTTCAAATTGATTTGTAATAGGAAGATAGTATCGCCATAGTCCTTCTAAGGGAATTATTAGTAAATTTGAATATTGAACTATTCCCAATTCATCCCATCCGTTGTCCCAAATGTAAAAGGTGTCTTGCCTAGTTTGGAAATTGAGGTAACCAATTTGTCCACCAAATGCCATATTATCTTCTCGATAAAGATAATTTAGATAAAATCCAGGAGTGGGTTTGTATATGGTGTTCATATTACCTAACCCGAAATTATATCCAGACAAGAGCGAAATATTATGATTGAAATCATTTTTTTGATTAAATGAATATCTACTCTTGTTTCGCTTCCTTTTATGATTCTTATGTTTATAAGAATATTGTTTCCTTTTAGGATATCTTCTTGATTGAGCTTCGCTTTTAAAATTAAAAATTAAGATAATTAACATTATCTGTATTAGATAAATAAGTTTATTCATTTTACTGAGTAATAGTCTAGTTTATAATTTTTTAAGAAGAAGCTTTATAGAAATATTTCAATAAAAATTTGAATTATTTTAATTCAAAAAAACATATAAATTTTAGGTATTGCAACAAAATAGGCAAAAAATGCTATTATGTAGGCATATAAATATTAGGTAAGGAATATACATTGTTAAATTTTAACCATTGCTTATCGTTATTTCTCATTTTCTGGATAAATACTCATTAAACTGGCCATTTTACTTTTATTTCTTTTCATTCTCCCACATATTTGCCATTATTTTTAATTAATCTAAATAAAATTAGGTTTTAGGAGAAACCTAATCATCCATTTCGAAAATAGAGATCACAATGGAATCCGAAATGAAAAAGAAAAACTGGGCTAGTCATCAAAGAAATTGGTATGGGAAGTGGCATGTCTGGCTAGGTTTAATTGCAGGTTCTATCATCTTTATTGTAAGCATTACGGGTACCATTCTGGTTTACCGCGATGAAATCGACATGGCACTAAATCCAGAGATTTTCGAGATTGATAAAGGCAAAGAGCATTTAAGTTTTCAAGAAATAGTAAGTCAATTAAAAACGAATCATCCAGATTGGGAGCCTATTTTCATTTTTAAATCAGAGAGTGGACCTAATTATCCTTATCGGGTAATTCTCGGAGATGATAAAGAGAAACAGATTTATGTTAACCCTTTTAATGGAGAAGTTACTGGAGCTAGAATTCATGATTCGCATTTTATAGGTTTGGTTACCGAAATCCATCGAACATTGCTTATTCCAGCAGTGGGTAGATATATAGTCGGCATCAGTGCTTTAATCTTGGTGATTCTAACCATTAGTGGATTAAGACTGTGGATTCCCAAACAATGGAAACATCTCAAATCTCGACTTACCATTAAAAGAAATGCTAGTTTTAAAAGGCAGAATTATGATTTACATCAAGTGTTGGGATTTTATTTCGCACCAATGGTTACACTTATTGCACTTACTGGAGTTGTAATTACCTTTCTCAATTTTTTAGCACCTGTCATGTTTTTGTTAAGCTTTGAACCACCCAAATCGTTGGAGCAGATCATGAGTAGCAAATCTGTTTATGAAGAAGGTTACACAACAATTCCAATTGACTCTGTAGTTGCAATTGCAGAAACTGCCATTCCAGATTGTGAAGTTGTAGGTTTGGGTTTACCAATGGCAGAAGAAACTTCCAAAGTGTTTACTGCTTATACAAAGAGCCCTTATGTTACAAAAACTGGCAATAACAATTTTATCTACATAGATCAGTATAGCGGTAAAATCAACTTTAATACAAACTCAGATTTGCCAAATACAGGCAAGATGTATTTGAATTGGGTTACACCTGTGCATTATGGAACTTTTGGAGGAAAAGTAACCAGAGTTTTAGCTTTTATCGCCACCCTAATTCCACCAATATTATTTATAACAGGCATTATTATTTGGTTACCAAGATGGAAAGGGAAGAAGAAGCGGAAAGCAAATCAAGAACAATCAGAAGAGAAATTGCAAAGAAAAATGAATGCCATTCCAAAACCTGTTATTTCAAACCGAAAAAAGGAAAACATAGAAAGTTAAGCTTAATCGATTATGAATACTGATATATCTAATTCACCATGGTTCTTAGTTCAATTTAGGTCTGGGCTAAAGTATGCACTTTACTTTATGGTGATTTCTTTTGTAATGGGCACTATTTATGGTGTTTTCGGAGGGTTGTTTATAGAGCCAGCTTTATTTGCTACTAGTCTGGTGGGAATGTTCTGCATATTGAATTTCATTTTTGCGATACTGGCTGCAATTGTAAATTCTTTGCTATTCATTTTTCGGAAAGGGAATAAATCAGTTTACAGATATTTTGGACTTTCACTTGGTTTCGCTTTGGTATTTCTAAGTTATTTCTACCTATTACATTTGTTTAAAATAGAAGTGTTTTAATAGAATTTTTTCTCAAATTTTGATGACCAGTGTTTAATCCTGAACTTTACCTCAAAAAATAAACATCATGAATTTTAAATCAGCTATCGGAAGGTTACGTCTATTTGCTATCTTAGAAGGTATTAGTTATTTGCTTTTCGGAATTACCATGCCACTTAAATATGGATTAGGCATAAAAGAACCCAACTTATATGTAGGTATGGCGCATGGTTGGCTTTTCATCATCTATGTAATTCTTTGCATACAGAACATCTATCTTAAAAAATGGTCATTTAAAGTAGCTTTTTTTGCTTTGGTTGCCTCTTTAATTCCATTCGGTACTTTTGTAGCAGATGCTAAAATATTTAAGCCAGAGAGTTTGAAGAATTCAGAAGCAATTTAGATATGAATTATATATATTAAGAAACCCCTCTGGAAAACTTGCTTCCAGAGGGGTTTCTCTTTTACCAATCGTCTTCATCTACGATCTCAATTCCATAACCACTTATAATTTCATCAAACAAAAGTTCAGAATTACCTCCACTAGCATTTACTCTCAAAATACCTCCTTCATTTTCATCTTCAGAAGAATTCATCCAGTAAAGGTATCCCATATACACCTCTAAATCTGTAATATTACTTAGGTAATCACTAGTAACTGTAATTTCATTAATATCTCCTGAACCAGTTCTATCTGTTTGGTAAAATGCACCTTGTTGGTCAGATAAATACATGGCACTTCCGAAATAATCTATAGCCAAATGGTTTGGCTTAAAACCAGTATCGAAATTACTATTATCATATAAAGTTTTGGTGTTTAAAGTCTCAGAGAAAGTGCTTGTACCTTCCATAATTCGGTAAGTGCCTGAGATTTCTTCAGTCTCAATCCAATATAACATACCTTGCTCAATCTTAAAATCACTTATCTCTAACTCTTCACCACTTACAGAGTTCTCATAGATAATTTCTGTGGTTTCATTTTTTACATCAACTTTCAAAATATTAATAGATCCATTTGTTGATTTTGCTGCTAAGTAAGCAATTCCTCCAAATTGATCCATAGCTGTAATTTGACTTATTTCTGATGAACTGTATGTTGTTGAAGTATTTTCATTGCTATAATTTTCAGCTATAATATGAATATAGTCATCATCAGTTTGATAGGTGTTATAGAAATAAAGTTTAATATCAGTGGTGAGATCATTGATGCTAAATGCAGCTACTGAGTTTTCAAAATGTTGATATTCAGTAACAAATTCATTTAAGTATTGTTGATCATCCGATGAATAAGATAATTTATAAATCTCATTAGAAGCCAACCAAGCCCCACCCCAATCTGAAACAGATGAATAGTAAATTTGTGGATAAATAGCAGATGCTGTTTCACCATATTCTACTTCAATCGATGGCCAATAGGCACTTTCTTCATTGTCTGAAGAATAGAATGTTACCGCAGCAATTTCATTTTCTCCTTCTATGCTTAATGCTAGATTGAATCCAAACTGGCTCAAATCATTTTTGTATTGATCATTCAGTAAATCAGTTACATCTATTTCAAAGAGTTTTTTATCGGTTAATGTATCCAGTGTGAAAATTTTGGTTGAATACATCGTAGTTGACGGGCTATTATCGTAGCTCAAAGTACTTTCATCCCAGTCTTCATTTATTGCTGATACTAACAAAGAGTAAGCTGTGTTACTCGAAATGTAATTACCCTTAATATTTAGTTTTAATGAAGCTGATTTTACATGGTCTTCAACTTTTGTAAAATCATTGAATTTAATGTAGGTATTTTTTTCAAGACCATCATTCTGAACAGTTAATTCTTCAATGGTTTCTGAATTAAGTTGAGTTATTAAACTCGTATTATTGATAGAAGTGAATCCATCGTCGATCAGATTATTTTCATCAACTGGAATTACATCACAATCATACTCTTTTACACAAGAGCTTAAAACTCCAATCAAAAAGGCAAATACTAACTTTACTACTAGGCGGTTCATTTTTTTATTTTTTGTTCAATTTGAGTTATTTGCCGGTGTCAACAATCATCATAGCGGGTACCATATTTCCGATATATTATCCGGTTTCAATAGTTAGATGCAGAAATATTAAAACGTGCCCAAAAATTTTTAAATAATTTTATTTAACAGCTAAATACTGAAGTAACTTATTGAAAATCAGACTTATAATTCTGCTTAATTATTTGTGGTTTTTTTATGCAAATCGGAGAAATAAACCAAATTGGTTAGTCAAATAATTTTATTTCTATATTTGAACCAATTAAAAGGGATAACTACTAGGTGTAATTTAATTGATGAGCTTTCTAACTAAATGGAAGAAAACGAACTAATTAAAGCCTGTATTAAGAATGATCAGCAAGCTTATAACTTACTTTTTAAAAAGTATGGACCTATTATGTTGCTGGTTTGTATGCGATACATGTCAGACGAAGACGAGGCAAAAGATGTACTTCAAAATGGTTTTATCAAGGTTTTTAAGTCTATTAAATCTTTTAAGTTTAATGGTTCTTTTGAAGGTTGGATAAAAAAAATAATGATAAATGAAGCCTTAGGTGCATTAAGACAAAAAAAGAAATTTAACTTGGATAGTGCAGATGTTTACGAAAAAACAGATTTAGCAGCAGAAGAATCTGATGAAGATATTAATCAATATCAATTTACCCAAGATGAATTGTTACAAACATTAAAGGCATTACCAGAAAACTTTAAGGTAGTTTTTAACTTGTACTGTTTCGAAAAGTATTCTCATAAAGAAATAGCCAAAGCTTTATCAATCAAGACAGAAACATCGAGGTCTAGGCTAACCAGAGCACGCAAAATACTTAAAGAAAAACTCACTGAATTGGCAACCCAAAAAGAGAAACTAAATGAAAATGGATGATAATATAGACGACATTTTCTTTGATGGACTTGATGGTAAGTCTGTTGAGAAACCTGCTGGCTTTTGGGAAGATATGAGCAGTAATGTATTAAAAGAAAGCTTGGTTAAACCTTGGTGGGCTACAACAAGCGCCTATATTTCAGGTGCTGTAGTAGTGGTTGCTACTGCTGTTACTATTTGGGTTGTTTCTTCAGAACCTAATGTACCTGTAGAAAACAATCAGCAGGTTATGTCAGATACAGCTAATCGCATTCAATCAGATTCACTTCCTGTGAGTTTAGATACAATTGTTACAATAGATAAATCTGATGATGCTAATGTGATGTCAGATAGGGAAGAGGTGAGCTCAGTTTCTGTAGAAAAAGAGTCTGTTGAAACTAATATTTATAAAAATCAGGTAAACACAGATTCTTTAGAAGAGGAAATATTGAATGAGAATTTGATTCAACCTACGGATAGTACTAAAACAATTGAGGAAGAAATATTGATTGATGATAGTACCAAGCTAGTGATTGATATTCCTGTGGATTCGCTAAACCAAGAAAATATGGGAGAAACTAAAGATTCTGTAATTCAAAAGAAAAAACCAGTTGTTGTAATTGTGCAAGATACAATTGTGGTAACAGACACAGTGAAAACCCGAAAAAAGCAATGATTTTCAGTAGAATTATTCTTTTACTTATTGGTTTGCTATTGGTAAACATGGCATCAGCTCAGGAAGAAGATAGCATTTTCTACCGTAACGATACCGCCTATATCATTAAGAAACCAGTAATTATAAAAAAAGAGGTTTATGTGGAAGTGCCTGTTGTAAAGGAGACAATAGAAAAATCTGGTTTTTATATTTCACCTTATTTTCAAAGCACTTATTCTTTAGATTATATTGCTGTTTGTAGTGAAAAGCGAAGCTATTTTGATGAAATAGATGCAGCCACCACACCTGAAATCAATTTATCATTTGGAACTGCGGTTTCATTTAGAAAGTCTAAAATGCAATATAAGTTAGATGTTAATTATACTGCTTTTAGAGAACGTTTTGAGTGGGGGGGAGGAAGCCAAACTAATCATCATAATACACTTATCACAGCTTTCGAAGTTGGATACTTTTTAGTTGATAATGATAAACCTTTTGATTTAATGGTAGCGTTGGGTGCTGGCTATTTATATACATTAAATTATAGTGGAAATACCTTCGACGAAATTTATCCATCATTGGTGATCTCTCAAACCGAACAACAAACATTGGATAAAGCCTCAGCAGTAGTTACTGGTAAAATTCTTGGGAATTATTATTTCAACAATAAACTAAGTGTTTCCTTTGGGCCAGTTTACTCTGCTAACCTCATTTCAATCACGCAAAAGCATATTCCTTACGATGAGTGGAGAAACAATGTTGGTTTAATGCTAGGATTAAATATAAAGCTAGATTGAATGATGTAAGATAATTTTATCTGCACTTTTTCTTTTTTATATTTTGCAGCTGATTTTCTGGTATTAATTTAGCTTTCGCATAAAAATCTTTTTTAGACCATAAGTTTCTATATGATAATATAACTACTTAGATTTTTTGTTTAACCGGCGCCCAAATAGTTTTTATGCACAAAACATTAGTAGTATTTCTAATTTTATTTCTCACTTATTTAACAAGTAATGCTCAAGTCAAAATCTATTCTAGTTTAGGAGCAGGTTTTTCGGTTGTTAAGCCCAAAGGAGCTGATATTGGAAATATTGATCCCAGTCAAAGATTTTCTGATACATGGGAGATTTTGTTTGGAGTAGATTTAAATGATAAATGGCAAATAGAAACAGGCTACATCAATTCTACAAATAGGTATAGTTACGATTATACTTACTTTAAAAGTGCGGGTTATGTTTATCATGCATTAGGTGTGTATAGTAAAGCGTACCATAGTGACATTTTTCCGGTTAGAATCAAGAAAAAATTTAAGAAGAACAAGGTTAGTTTGAGTCCGTCTATAGGAATGATAATGTTGAAAGTAAGACGATCAAATGAGGTTAATGCAAATTATGCCGAATTGAGTAGTGCGAATGTTCTAGAAAGCTATTATATAAGCACTTCGAGTGAAGAATTATTTATAAAAGATTTCCAAACCTATTTAGAAGGTGGGCTTACTTTACAAACTCCATTTATTGCTAAACCTCTTAGTCTTTTTGTAAAAGGCAGTTATGCTTACGGTTTAAGTAAAATGGTGGAAACTCAAGTGAACTATAATATAGAAGATATTAATATTGATGGTGAATTTAACACGACGAACAGATTAAGCTATCTCAATTTATCAATTGGTCTAGTATATACCATTAAAGAGTTCAAAAAAACCGAACAGTAAATTGCTTTCAACTTTCATTTGATAATTAGCAGCTATGCACTAATTTGTTTGCTTATTGAACAGATTTAATACATTATAAACTAACATTTAATTGAAACGCGCTAATTATTACCCCACAACAGAAATTACTAAAAGCACATTTAAGACATTTCTTATTTTATTTTTTAGTCTATCCTTTCAATCACTATTTGCCCAACAACTCGATAATCTTGCCGATCAGGTTTTGATAAGACGTACAGAATATGGAGTGCCTCATATTAAGGCTGATAATTTAAAAGCTGTAGCTTTTGGCCTAGCTTGGTGTGAGTTAGAAGATTACGGAGAAAGAGTGATTAAACCACTTATATCTGCAAGAGGAGATTTGGCAAAAGTGGAAGGTTACGAAGCCATAGATGGAGATTTTGCCAGACAATTAGGTTATCAAAGAACTTTAGCAACTTATGGAAAGCTGAGCAATCCAACCAGAAATTTATTGGAAGGTTTTGCCGCAGGAGTCAATTATTATTTAAAAAAGAATCCTGATAAATATCCGCAATATAATGATTGGCAATTTACTGGGGTTGATGTGGCTGCAACCACTACCAGTGTTTCTACTTCTTATTCAGGTTTCAATTTTGCCAAACTGCTAAAAAAACAAAAAGCCATTAGAGATTCAATTGCTTTAACAGAAGCTGGTTCAAAT
>PBYL01000402.1 GCA_002729595.1 Thalassovita sp.
CACCATCGTCACCCTCATCATCACAACTAAAGAAAAAAGCACTAAGTGCTGTAAGTAGGATGATTTGTTTAATCCAATTGAATTTTTTCATGTAAAACTAGTTAGTGTTAGGTTGTAAAATACATACAGGAACTTCCTGTACTTGACCTAATGCGAATTCCATGAAAATTTTATATTGGGAAAAATATTGCCTTGTAAGGAAGTATAAATTAATGCAGAATTTCGACTGGAAATTACTTTAATTTATCTTCAAAAAACTTAACATTACTTTACATTTAATTTAGTAAAACTACTTTAATCCTCTTTTTACAAAGTTTATAAACTCAGAGAATGTATTTTTATCAGTAAAAACTTTTACTGCTACATTGAAGTAATCTTTTGCTCCGAATGATAACTTTTTCTTTTCGTTTTCTTCATTATCGATACTTTGCAGAAATTCTTCTTGAATTTTCTCTTGTCTAGCCTCGCTGTCTTGTCTTTGTTCTTGCTCGTCTTTTAATAGCTCATCCAAATCTGGTTTTTCAAATTTTTCTCCTTTGGTAAGCTCATCAGCAATTTTAAATCTTTTTTGTGCAGATTCTTTATAACCCATTTGTTCTTCGAGCATACCTAGGTTATTGTGAGCTATTTCGTCGGTAGGATCTAGTTCAATTGCTTTTTTGTAATCTGTAATAGCTTCTTCTGTTCTACCAATTTTGGCTTTTACAAATGCTCGACTAGAGAATCGGTAAGGATTGGAACCATCTAAATCTATAGCTTTATCAAAGTCTTTAATGGCCTCTTCGTGTCTGCCAGATAAATGTAAAGTAACACCTCTTTCACTGTACAAATTAGCATCTTGCGGCGAAAGTTGAATGCTTTTGTTAAAATCTTGATAAGCTTTTGGGTACATTTCTAATTTGATGTAAGCAAGACCTCGATTGTAATAGGTTGCTACATCGTTAGGCTCCACACTTAATGCTTGTGTAAAATCACCTATTGCTTCATCAAACTTGCCTGCTTTGCAGTGCTCTACTCCAGAAAGAAAATGTATGTTTTGTGCCATATTGCAAAAGTATAAACCCTACTTTAATTTATACAACATATCCTCATGCCTTTTGTGCCATATAAAATCAACTTTCACACAGAATAATTAAGATGTAAACTTTTAGAAAGCTTATTTTAACAAATCAAAATATTAGATTTAGAGATATTTTGTGCGATATATGATTATGAATGCTTTAAAATCAATTATAAAAATTATAGAAGGTATTAGCGAAACTGCGGGAAAAGTAGCCATGTGGCTTAGTTCAATTCTGGTTGTTTTAATTTGTTTCGATGTTTTGGCGAGGTATTTTTTTAGTGTTTCGTTTGTTTCTGTTTTTGAATTAGAATGGCACATTTTTGCACTCATTTTTCTTTTCGGAGCCTCTTTCACACTCAAGCACGATAAACACGTAAGAGTAGATATTTTTTATAATCAGTTTTCTGATAAACAAAAAGCCTTGGTTAACCTCTTTGGCTGTTTGTTTTTTCTTATTCCTTTCTGCTATATAGTTATAGAATCGAGCGTGCCTTACTTTATGAATTCTTATTATTTAAATGAAGGCTCTACTGATTATGGAGGCTTGCCTGCTAGATATATTATTAAATCGATGATTATGGTAGGATTTGTTCTATTGCTTTTGCAGGGTGTGGCTTTGTTTTTTAGATCGATAATAACACTCTTCAACAAATAAAAAATAACTTAATAAACTAACTAGCTTTTTTAAATGGCTGCCTTACTATTATTCCTTGTACTTATTATCCTCATCTTATTTGGTTTTCCTGTTGCTTTTACACTAGCAGGTGTTTCAATAGTTTTCGGATTAATATTTCTCGATATAGAATTCTTTTACCTTTTACCACTGCGGATTTATGGAACCATGAGCAATTTCGTGTTAATTGCTGTTCCATTGTTTGTTTATATGGGTGTAATGCTAGAAAAGTCTGGTATTGCAGAGCGTTTGCTTAACACCATGGCAATGCTTTTTGGTAGGCTAAAAGGAGGTTTGGCAGTAGCGGTAATTATAGTAGGAGCAATGCTAGCAGCTTCAACGGGAATAGTGGGAGCAACAGTGGTAACAATGGGTTTATTGAGTTTGCCTGCCATGCTCAACAGAAAATACAAACCAGAATTGGCAACAGGTACTATTGCAGCCGCAGGTACATTAGGGCAGATTATACCTCCAAGTATTGTATTGGTTTTGCTAGGTAGTGTAATGAATATTTCTGTTGGAGATTTGTTTGTTGGCGCTGTAGTTCCTGGTTTAACCTTGGTGGTTTTATATATCATTTTTGTATTGATATATGCTTTTCTAAATCCTAAGTCTGCTCCGGCAGTGCCTAAAGAAGAGATAGATGCTTTTAAAGAAAAGGATTACTTTGTAAAAGTGATTCGAGCATTTGTACTTCCGCTTTTGCTTATACTTTCTGTATTGGGTTCCATTTTCGCGGGTATTGCCTCACCCACCGAAGCAGCAGCAGTAGGGGCTTTAATGGCAACCATTCTTACTGCTATTGAAAAGAAGTTAAACATGAAAGTGCTAAAAGATGTAATGACAGAAACCGTGCATCTTACAAGTATGGTTTTTATCATTTTGGTTGGGGCAACAGCGTTCGGTTTGGTATTTAGAGGTTTAGAGGGAGATGATGCATTAATCAACTTTATTAGAGCTTCTGAATTGAGTCCTTATTCGTTTTTAGCATTTGTAATGGTGTTGGTGTTTTTTGCAGGCTTCTTTATCGACTTTATAGAAATCATTTTCATATTTATGCCTGTAGTAACTCCGGTATTTGCAGCCTTTCAAATGGATTTGTTGTGGGTTGCAATTTTGGTTTCTGTTAATCTGCAAGCTTCATTTCTAACCCCACCATTTGGGTTTTCTTTATTTTATTTGAAAGGAGTAACTCCACCAGAAGTTAAAACCATGCATCTTTATAGAGGGATTATCCCTTTTATTTTAATCCAGATTTTGATGATTGCTGCTATTATAGCCTTTCCAGAGATAGTTACTTGGTTGCCAAAAGTTATGAGTAATTAATTTAACTTTTCGCCAATCCAAAACTCAGTTTCGCCAAAAACATTTACAAAGCCATTTTCTGTTGCTTTTAAAAAGCCATCTTTTTCTACAAGATGTTCGTGAGAATTGATTTTGCCATCAAAAATTTTGAAGCAAGTATCTTTTGCAACCCATTTACTATAGAGTCTGGTTTTAGAGTGAATAATTTTCATTTCACCATCAAAAAATACTATCTCTAGTTGGGGGTTATCGCTTGCGATGGTAAAATCTGGTTCAGCAGTGAATATATGTACAGTTTTATGGTTTTTCTCTGCCAGATAATGTAATGCTTCTGTTAAAGGATTTTGCTGTGCATTTACAAAGGTATAAGGCTGTTGAAATTCAAGTTCTTCTTGATGTTTGGTTTTAAAATCTGTACTGCCAATAATTACATCAAGCTTAGTATCCCATTTTAAAAAGTCTTCCAAAGCATTTTCAAGCACAATTACTACTGGGCTCCACTCAAACATTTCTGTAAGTTGCAAAAAAGCTTTACCTGGAGGGCTAGCAATAATTACAGCTGGTTCTTGCTCATCTCTAACTACATGGTGCGAAGACATATTTTTGGGTTTAGGTTTAATTCAAGTCAAATCTAAAGCTTATATTTATTTGCCTCAACTAATATTTAACATGGCACAAAATAAAAACCTTTATTTTATCGCAATCATTCCTCATCTATCGATCAGAGAAGAGGTAAAGCAATTAAAAGAAGAGATAAAAGATAAATTTCAAGCAAAGCATGCTTTAAAGTCTCCGGCACACATCACTTTGCAAATGCCTTTTAAGTTAGAAACAGAACTTGAATCTAAATTAATAGAAGTGCTAGAAGGTTTTGCAGCTAAAGAATCAAACTTTCAGGTAGAATTAAATGGCTTCGATTGTTTTTCTCCTCGGGTAATTTTTATCCGAGTGGGAGATCATGCTCCGATTATTTATTTACACGAGAAATTAAAAGAGGTTTTGAAATGTAATATGAATTTTCAAGAGCAAGATTTAATGCAAACAGTCCATCCGCATATGACACTCGCTACTCGCGATCTTAAACAAGATATGTTTTACGAAGCTTGGAATGAATTTGAAAATAGAGTGTATAAAAACACTTTTGAAGTAGCTGCTATTTATTTACTAAAACACAATGGTAAGTTTTGGGATATTTACAAAGAGTGTAAATTTTCTGCTTGATACAAACTGACAACTTCTATTAATTCAACATCCTCTCTATAAAGTTACATTTAGCTTTATTTCAGGTAATTATCTTTAAAATTTACTCGATTTTCTTTGAGGAAACTTTAACAAAATCAGGTGGGTAATCTTTAAGAGATACCGATGTAATGGTATTTTTTAATTGCTCGCCTATGAGGATATTTTTATGCTTCATCTTTACTTGTAAGGTTTTTTATTGCTTCGCACAGATCACAGATAATTTTGAGAGAACATCCTTAGAGGCTGGTGAACTGGTATGGTTTACAGGGAAAAGTACTGGAGTAACTGGCGGTTTTTTGATTAATAATCAAGAATTGCAAGCAGTGTTTGATAATGGCTCAGGAACAAGAGAGGCTTGGATTAGTACAGCCATACCAAGTACAGAACAGCAATATGTTTTTGAGTGGCAATTTAAAGTGAAGTTAGATTTTGGAAGTTTGTCTTCTTCGCTTTCTCAAAAGAACAAAAGTAGAATTTATTTGATTAGCCAGAATCAAGATTTAAACTCTGAGCCAAATGGCTATTTTTTAGAGTTTAAACCAGTGGCTAATCAAGACAGTATGAGCTGCCAATTCTTTTATACTGTAAGAGGAGAAGAGTTTTTATTGAGTGAAGAAGAAGTAGCAATTAATACTCCCACTTATGATTTTGCTAACATAAAAGTAAAGAGAAGAAATGGTGGCAACTGGGAGATTTGGGTAAATGACAATTTACAGGAAGAAATACAAAATTCGCTTTACTTGATTGATGGTTACTTTGGTGCTAAAGTATATTTTTCGTCAGCAGCAAGAGAAGACAAGTTCTTTTTTGACGACTTTTCCTTCATAAAATATCCATACATTGACTCAATGGCAGTAGTTGACAATAATCGCATTCAACTAACATTTTCATTTTCTCTTGATGCAGGTATAGCCAATGAGGTAAGCAACTATCAGTTAAATAGTTCTACAACTCCTATAAGTGCTATTGTCGAAGAAAATCAAGTGATATTAGAGTTTGAATCACCTTTTGATGAAGGCTTTAGTAACAATTTACACATCACGAATTTATCAGATACAGAAGGAAATGCTTTGCCTGATTCAGAAAATCTATCTATCAGTTTTATATATGATGCGCCAGATGTCTATGCTCCTAAAATTGTAAATGTAAAAGGCCTGCAAGACAGTTTAATTATCATCCAGTTCGATGAAGAGATAAAAGCTGAATCTCTTACAACTGAAAACTTTCTGTTATTTCCGGCAAATCAAAATCCTATAGAAGTAATAGCAGATACAGCAAATAGCTATGTTTTACAATTTGCAGAAGAATTTCAAATAGATTCTACATATGAATTAGCAGTTATAGACCTGAGTGATAATTTGGGAAATACCATTGAAGATACATTGCTCCAAGCTTTCACTTTTCAAGATAGAATTCCTCCAAACCCAACTAATTTAGGTCTTATAAATAGCAATACTCTATTGGTATATTTTTCGGAAGAATTAGATTCTATTGCTGTTAATGATATATCAAATTACACTTATTCAGGTGATATACATCCAGAACTCGCTATTCTAGAAAATGGCAACAATGTAAGGTTGTTCTTTGCTAAAGCTTTTGAAGAAAATACTGAGTTGGAGCTGAATATTGAATCGGTTAAAGATGTATCTCAAAACGTGATGGATGAGCCGTGGGAAACAAGTTTTGTGTATGATACAGAGAAGCCTAATGTTGCTACGAGTGGAAGTGTTTTTCCATTGTCAGACACTGTACTTAAAGTGATTTTCACAGAAGAGGTTGATTCAGTTTCTGCCAAAATTGTAAATAATTATTTGCTGAGGTCTACGAAAGAGGATGTTTTTCCAGTGGATATTTCTATTGATTCTACAGATGAAAGTATAGTTTATTTGCTGTTTAAAACTCCATTCGAATCGGAAACTGAATATGATATAAGAATTTCGGCAGTAGCAGATAAATCTGGCAATGTGATGAATACCCGAACTAGAAGCTTTTATTTTGATGCTCGGCCTCCTTTTATCTCTAATTACAGATTGTTTCCAGATAATAAAATCGAACTCAGATTTAATGAAGTTCCATTGATAAATCCATCAGAAGATTCTCTGAACTTTCGAGTTGATGATATTTATCCGAATCGAATTGAGCAGTTATTAGCAGATGGAAAAGTTATATACTTAGAATTTGACTCTCTGCCCAAGAGTGAATTAACATTATTAGTAATTGCAGACATCGAAGATTATCAAGATAATAAGATGGATTTTGCTGATACTATTCTTTTGAATACTTGGAGTCCAGAAATGGCTCGTATTAATGTTTTGTCTTCAAAAGTGATTGAAATTGAGTTTTCAATGCAGTTAGATTCTTTACAAAGCTTATTTCCTCAAAACTTTATAGTTTATGATAGTATTTATCCGGAAGCTGTTGAGATTCTGGGTTCCAAGGTTATGCTTTCTTTCCGATCTAGTTTTAAAAATGGCGAGGAAAACCTGATAGAAGTAACGAACATAAAATCTCTAGAAGAGACACTTAGCGAGAATTTAACCGACACATTCACTTATTTCTATCCGATAATTTCTGCTAGTATTAAAGATGATTATCAAATTGAGTTGGTGTATCGGGAGGCTTTATTGGCAGACTCTTTAAAACTAGAAATGTTTACTTTGGATGATGATTTACATCCTGTAAAAATCTTTGCAGATGATGAAGCATTGAATACAATTATGCTCCTTTTCGATCAAGCATTTTTGGCGAATAGTAAATATCACTTTCAGGTTGATTTTTTGTACCAACAAAATTTGAATATAGTATCTTCAGTAAAACTGATCCTTGAAAAAGATGAATCTGCACCAGAAATTCTAAAGGCAAAATTTCAATCACAGAATGAAATTAGTATTTATTTTTCTGAAAAACTCTTACAGTCAAATGCTTTGGCTCTAAATCATTATGAACTAATCTTAGATGGAGTGAAGTCTTATCCAGATGAGATAGAACTGCTTGATGATAGCATTGTCAATTTATCTTTTGATGCATATTTCGAAGCAGAAGCACCATATAAATTGACAGTAAAGAATATTAGCGATCTGTTTCAAAATCAGTTGAAAAGCGAAAGCATCACCCTTACTTTTCCGGTAATTCCAAAAAGAGGTGAGATTATAATTAATGAGATTATTGCTGACCCAACGCCAACTGTAGGCTTGCCAGATGCCGAGTTTATTGAGATAATGAATGTGTCTGATAAAACTCAAAACTTGCTTCACATCAAGTTAAAAGATGAAACAGGTGAATTTTCATTGGGTGAGCGAACTCTTCAACCGAATGAAATTCTGATTCTTTGCCATGAAGATTTTGCTAAAGAATTTGAGGTTTTTGGGACTGTACAAGCATTGAAATCTTTTCCATCTATAAGCAATTCGGGAGAAACGCTAAGCTTGCTAAGTAGTAATAATGAGGTGATTGATGAAGTGCATTTTAATGATAGTTGGTATACAGAAATTGAAAAGAAAGATGGTGGATGGAGCATAGAAAGGATTTTGTCTTTTTATGATTGTAAAGAAGCAGACAATTGGCGGGCTGCGATTTCTATAATTGGTGGAACTCCGGGTAAAGCAAATTCAGTAAAAAATGCGACTCCAGATACCTTGTTGCCTAAAATCAATTTGGTAAAACAGGTTTCATCAAATGAAATTCTACTGGGTTTTAATGAAGAAATGGATACCGTCCTATCTTCTATTTCAGGAGCTTTACTATTGAATGAAAGTGACGGTTTAATAGAATCATTTAATTGGTTGAGCAAAGATTCGCTTTTTATAACCTGCTCTAAGTCTTTTGAAGCTGGTGTCTTAAATCAGTTAGAAGTTTCTGGAATGGTGGATTGTGCTGGGAATGTAATGGAAAATAAATCGGTAGTTTTTGGGGATGGAAAAAAGCCAAACTATCACGAAGTAATCATTACAGAGATTATGGCTGATCCAGAACCTTTGGTTGGTTTGCCTGAATACGAATATTTGGAAATATTCAATGCAACTGATTTTTTAATTGATTTGAATGGCTGTGTTTTATCCGATGTAACTAGCACAACAACCTTATCAGGTTATATTCAACCGAATCAATTCAAATTGCTTTGTTCATCTACTGCTGCGGCTAGTTTTATTTCAGAGGCTTTGATTGTTAATAACTTTCCTTCGCTTAATAATTCGGGAGAAAGGCTAACTATTTGGAATGAAAAGGGCGAAATAGTTTATACAGTAAACTATAATGATGATTGGTATAAAGAAAGCGATAAAAGTGAGGGTGGTTATTCTCTAGAGATGATTGATGTTGATTTTCCATGTGGTGGTGAGGAAAATTGGACTGCATCTGTGAATGTTTCAGGCGGCACACCGGGTAATCAAAACTCCATACAAAATACCATTACAGATCATATTCCTCCAGAAATTGAACAGGTTTATCTATTAGATTCGATGCATATAAGTATTCAGTTTAATGAAAAAATGGATAGTATTTCATTAGCTAATGCGACATACCAAATTTCCCCATTTGTAGAGATTGGAAATATATCTGTGACTACTGCTTTTGATTTTAAAGAGGCGGTTCTAAGCTTGAAGGAGGAGTTATCAGTTGGACAGTCTTATCAAATAGCTGTTAAAAATATGCAGGATTGTTCTGGAAATACAGCTGCCAGTTTTTCTACACAACAATTAATTATTCCAGAAAAGGCTGAAGAGAATGATATTTTGCTCAGTGAAATTCTATTTAACCCACCAGTAAACGGTGTTGATTTTATTGAGCTTTATAATAACTCAGAGAAATTTATTGATTTAAAAAGCTCGCAGTTAGCTAATGGGAAAGGAGAGAAGATAACATTTGAAGATCAAGTTTTTATGAAACCTTATGGCTTTCTTGTGCTCACAGAAGATGTAACAAGTTTGAAAACTAATTATCCAGCAGTTCCTGATTCAGTGTTACTAGAATTTGATTTACCCTCATTTAATGATGATGAAGGGCATGTGTTTTTAATCAATTCTGAAAATGATACAGTGCAATTTTTTGAGTATGATGAAAATATGCATAATTCTTTATTGAATGATTATGAAGGAGTTTCTTTGGAAAGGATAGATTACAATGTTGATGTAAATGATGTTGAAAATTGGCATTCTGCTGCACAATCTGTAGGTTTTGCAACTCCCGGAAAAACTAATTCTCAATGGATTGGAAATCATGAGCTCTCTCAGAATGAATGTTTTTATGTGGAGCCAAAGGTATTTTCGCCAGATTTGGATGGTGTTGATGATTTTGTGAGATTATATTATGATTGCCAAAACCAAGGAACGATATCAAATATCTGGATTTATGATGCTAATGGTAGGTTGATCCGGCATTTGATAAAAAATGAAAGTATTGCCACAAACGGATTTTTTCAATGGGATGGGACAAAAGAAAATGGAGAAAAAGCACCAATAGGTTATTACTTAATTAAAATTGAAGCTTTTGATTTAGATGGAAATAAATTTAATCCTAAACCTATAAAATTGGTACTTGCTGGTAAGTTTTAATTGATTAGCTTCTTATACAACTCATAGTTTTCTTCATCGAAACAGACGAAGATTACTTCTTCAATCTCGGGGTTAGCTTGTAAATATTCACATACAGTTTTAACAGCTATTTCTGCTGCTGGCTCTTTAGGATATCCGTAAATGCCTGTAGAAATATTAGGAAATGCTACCGACTTGATATTTTGCTCTTTACAGATGTCGAGGCTACTTGTATAACAACTTGCAAGAAGGTTGGCTTCATTTTTATTTCCACCTTGCCAAACAGGCCCAACGGTATGAATTACATATTTAGCAGGTAAATTTCCAGCAGTTGTGATTACAGCATCACCAGTATTACAGCCACCTTGTCTATTTCTAATTTTCACACACTCCTCTAAAATTTGTGGTCCTCCAGCACGATGAATTGCCCCATCAACCCCTCCTCCGCCTAATAGAGAGCTATTTGCGGCATTAACTATGGCATCAACCATAACTTTTGTTATATCTACTTGTTGTACCTGTATCATTTGTTAACAATTAATAATGTGAATAATAAAAAAAAACTGCTAATTTTCAACTTCGTAAGCTATGAATATATCATACCACTATGAAAAAGGGCGATGTATTCAGCTCAAAACTTCAAACGGTTTTACACCTGGAGCTCTAACTACCAACTCTAAACCGTATAATCCATACCTATCACGACTTACTTTATCAGGTTTAGTTAATAGATCTAAAGCATTAGTTATAATTTTTTTTGATTATGAATAGGAAGAAATACTACTCGCTATTCCAATTTTTGGGCTTACTTGTATTTTTTACTCAGGTTTTTACCTTGAGTGAGGTTAATGGGCAGAGTTGT
The DNA here is from genome assembly GCA_002729595.1 of Thalassovita sp. Lineage (GTDB taxonomy): Bacteria > Bacteroidota > Bacteroidia > Cytophagales > Flammeovirgaceae > Chondrinema. The sequence goes on from PBYL01000402.1 coordinate 10,674, forward strand.
GATCCAAGCAAAGATTTAGAAACCTTACATGGTTTGGTAAAAGGTGGTTGGGTTGTAGATAAATCTTGGGATACGAATAATACTAATGCTAGTACTTGGACAGGAGTAACTGTTGCTGCAACATCTAATTGCGTAACACAATTAGATGTTGGAGATAGAGGGCTAGGACCTAATATTCCAGATGCAATTGGAGGGTTTACATCAATTAAATTGATGAGGATAAAGGGTAATGGTTTTACTGGTGCAATTAATCCTAAGATTTTTGACCTCACTACGCTGGAAACTTTATTAATGCAACAAAATAAATTTGTGAGTGAAATACCGTCAGGTATTAATAATTTAACTAACCTGAGAACACTTGGTCTAGACAATATAAAAAGTGGATCTGAAACTGATCCAGAAGACAGAGATACTGATTTTGTATTGTATGGTACTTTCCCTAACATAAATAAACTTAGAAGCTTACAAGAATTTTTTATTAGGAATCATGAGTTCTATGATTTGCCTGATTTTCCAGCACCTCAAAATTTAACAGGATTAGGAATATCTGGTAACTACTTTACTTTTGAGGATTTACTTCCAATTTTAGAGAGTGCACCAAACTTATCTACCTTTCTATATAAAAAGCAAAGACCATTAGAAACTAATGAATATTACGAGGTAGATGAAGGTAATTCATTGACTATTTCATATGGAATTGATAAAGATATATCTACTAACATTTATACTTGGAAAAAGAAAAATGCGAATAATGAGTGGGTAGATTATAAAGTAATTCAAGGGAGCAATGAATTAACTTTTGATAAAACTACAGCAGATGATGCAGGGTACTATAGATGTTATGTTACTAATGAATATTTTCAGAGTTTAGTAAATAAAATAAAGAATACAGATCGAGTAGTTTTAGAGCTTACTCACATAAATGATATCCAAGTTGTAGTAAATGCAGTAGAAGAAGATTGCCCTCGTGACAGTGAGGCTATAAAAGCAATTTTAGATAAAACAGGTTGGAACGAAACTGTTTTTATGAATGGTGTTACAACAAACGATGCAGGTTGTGTAATAGCCATCGATCTTACAGACAAAAACCTTTCTGGTCAACTTCCTTCAGAATTTGGCGATTTACTTGGCCTAGAATCGCTCAAGCTAGGTAATAATAATATTTCTGGCTCGATTCCTTCAACCTTTGCTAATTTATCTAAACTGAAAATTTTACATATCTATGCAAATAATTTAGGTGGTACATTTTCAGATCATAAAGCAATCTTTGAGCTTAGTAGTCTTGAAGAATTATTAATCTATACAAATGGTATAAGTGGAAGTGTGCCATCTGATATTGGAAAATTAACCAATCTAAACTTTCTGAGTTTTGGAGATAATAATCTTACTGGAGATTTGCCAGAGTCTATTTATAATTTAACCAAATTAAAAAGATTCCATTTTAATTTAAATGAGCTTACTGGAGGTATATCATCAAGTGTTGGTAACTTAAAAGTTCTAGAGCATTTAAGATTTGAAGGTAATAATTTTGATGAACCATTTCCTTCTCAATTAGGAAATATAAGCACATTAAGGAGATTATATATTCAAGATAATGACTTCACTTTTGATGATTTGATGCCAATACTTAGCTATGGCAACTTTAGTGATCTTACCGAGTTTCTGTATTCTCAACAAGGAAGCTTTACAACTTCAACACCATATACAGGGACAGAAGGAGAAGTACTAACTGTAAAGTCAGGTTTTGGAGATTCAGAAACAACAAATTTATACTCATGGTATAAGGAAGGAGAAAACACTCCTGTATTTGAATCTAACTCAAAAGACTGGAAACTTGATCCACTAACTTTAGCAGATGCAGGTAAATATAGGGTAGAGGTAACCAATCCAGCTTTTGAAAAAGCAGTGAGTAAATTTAAGCAAGAACCGCTAGTAATACCAAGTAATTATTTTGAGATAGTTGTAAATGAAAAAACAGATAATCCTCCCACAGATATTGAGTTAAGCAATACTATCATCACTAGTTTGTTTCCAGGAGAAGTTGGTGATTTAACAACTGTAGATGCAGACAACCCTGACGATTCGCACACTTATGAGCTAACTGATAATTGTGAAGGGAAAAACAATAACATATACTTTTCTATTGAAGGAAATAAGCTTTACCTAAAGGCTACACCGCTAACATTGAATTTTGTTACTCAAAAAGTTTGTATCACTACCACTGATAATGCAGGAAACACTTTCAGTAAGTTATTTGATATTTCATTCAATATTATCAACAATGCGCCAACTGATATAGAACTAAGTAATAATGTAGTAGATAGTGAGAATGCTACATCAGGTTATACAATTGGAGAGTTATCCACAGTAGATGCAGATAATCCTAATGATGATCATACTTACACATTAACAGATAACTGCTCATTAAATACTTCTGATAATAATTCATTTACCATAGTAGATAATCAGTTACAGTTTGCAAATAACTATAAATACGATGCGGAGAAAACATCATTTCAGATATGTGTAACTTCTACAGATTCGCAAGAAGATTCTTATAGTAAAACATTTACTATTCGTATCAACATCAATAATAATCCACCAACAGATATAACACTAAGCAATAATGTGGTGGATAGTGAAAATGCGGCATCAGGTTATACGATTGGAGAATTATCGACAGTAGATGCAGATAATCCTAATGATGAACATACTTACACGCTTACAGATAATTGTGCATTAAATAGTTCAGATAATTCTGTGTTTGCCATATCTGGTAATCAGTTGCAATTTGGTAGTAGTTATGTGTACGATGCTGAAAAAACATCATTTGAGATTTGTGTAACAAGTACAGATAAAGCAGGAGAGAGTTATAGTAAGACTTTTACTATCAGAATAAACATTAACAATAATCCACCAACAGATATTTTACTAAGCAATAGTGTAGTTGATAGTGAAAACGCAGCATCGGGTTATACAATAGGAGAATTATCAACAGTAGATGAAGATAACCCAGACGATGAGCATACTTATACACTTACAGATAATTGCTCTTTAGATAATTCGAATAACAACCTTTTTGCTATTTCTGGTAATCAACTTCAGTTTAGTAATGCTTTTACTTATAACCCAGATCAACTGACATTTGAAATTTGTGTTACCTCAACAGATAAAGCTGGTGATAGCTATAATAAAACATTTGAAATTACAATTAGACCAACAGTTGATGATTGTGTAGCAAATGATAAGGCTGTTTTACAGGCAATATACAATTCTTTAGGGGGGGCATCTTGGGGTAATAGCAACAATTGGAATTCTGATGCAGCTTTAGACCAATGGTATGGAGTAACTACAAACGATAATGGATGTGTTACAAAGCTGATATTAAATAACAATAATCTTAGTGGATCAATCCCTACTGAGATTGGCAACTTTTCTAATATAGTTGAAATAGATTTCGGTAAAAATAGTATTTCGGGTTCTGTTCCAGCATCGTTTGGTAATCTTACCACACTAGAAATTCTTTGGTTAAATGAGAATAACTTAACTGGTCAAATTCCGGGAGGTTTCTTTGGAATGAGCAATCTTACCAACTTGTATTTGTTCAGTAATAATTTCACTCCTCCAATGCCAAATCAATTAAATCAGTTAACTAAACTGAAAGTATTTGGCTTTGATAATAATACTACCAAGTTTGGTGATGACGATTTCCCATCAATAAGCAATCTTACAGTATTAGAGAAATTTTATATTCAGAACCATGCCTTCGAAGATGTACCTAGTATTACAAATCCTGATTTATTAACAGAGTTAGGAATTGCAAATAACAAGCTCACCTTCGAAGATGTATTGCCATTTACCTCATTAGGTTTAAGTATTTATAGTTATGCTCCACAAGATAGTGTAGGTGAACAAGCTACTTATAATTTACAAAAAGGAGATGCCTTTACTTTTGACTTAGGTATTGATGAAAGTGTTACTACTAGCACTTACAAATGGTATAGAGATGGTGAACTAGTTGCTGAAACAAATGAAAATCAATATACAATAGCTGCTGTTACAGTAGACGACGCAGGAAATTACACTTGTATAGTAACCAACCCTAATGCATCTGAACTAACATTGTATTCAAGAACTGTTACAGTTTATGTAAATGATACTAATTTACCAGCTCCTGTTTTAACTGCTGAGTTAGATGAAAATAATCCTGCTGAAAGAATTATATTAAATTGGACATATTCAGATGAGTATACACCTGATAATTATATAATAGAAAGATCAGTTGGGGATTCGACTAGCTTCTCAGTTTTAAATGATAGTTGGAATCAAAAAACTTATACTGATGGAAATGGACTAGAGCCAGGACAAACTTATTACTACAGGGTATTAGCTGTAGTTGATGGAGAAGCATCGCCATATAGTAATATCGCTTATGTAACTACAAATAGTTTACCTACAATAGCTGATATAGACAAGACTGGTTCAAGTAATCAAGATTTACAATTTGCACTAGCTGATTTTACGGCTGCTTATAGTGATGTAGATAATGATCCACTAGCTACCATTCAGATTTTAAGTCTACCATCTGATGGACAACTAAAATTAGGCTCAACAAATGTTGCTGTTGATGATGAAATAGATGCGAGTGAAATTAATAATCTGATTTTTGTTCCTGCAACAGACTGGACTGGTACAACTAGTTTTTCTTATAATGCCTCAGATGGATACAACTATGCTGCTAATCCTGCTAATGTGAATATTACAATTCAAGAAGTTGAAGACATTGACTTAGTTGTAGAAAATCCATCAGTAGACGAAACCGAAGTCGAAGCAGGTGGAAATATAAACCTTACAGTTAATGTAGCTGTAAAAGGTACTAATGCTTCAAATGCTACAGAATTTGTATTCTTACTTTCAACAGATACTTTACCTGGTGGAGATATATTACTAGGTACAGAAAATATTGCTGCCACTGAGCCAGATACTGATATACCACTAAATATTTCGGTAACCCTACCAGAAGATTTAGAAGATGGTGTTTATTACATCATTTATTATGTAGATGCTCAGCAAAAAGTAGCAGAGACCAATGAGCTTAACAATCTAAAATACATCAAAATAACTGTAATTAATGGTGAGACTGTTGAAGGTCCTCCAATTACAATTATGAATGTAATCACTCCAAATGCAGATGGTTTTAACGATCATCTCTACATTGAAAATATTGAATACTATCCAGACAACGAGGTGATTTTTCTTGATAGATGGGGTAACGAAATCCACAGAGCTATAGGCTATAACAACGAATGGGAGCCAGTAATTAATGAAGATGTGGCTGATTTTGGAAGTTATGTGTGTATAGTAACAATTAACGAAACTACCACCGGAGACTTTATTGGAACATTTAAAAGAATGGTATCTATCGTGAGAGATAGTAACCAATAATCTAATAGTTGTATCGACTACATATTTATAGGGAGCTATACATTTAACTATATGAAACTATTTAGAATTTTACTACTAACATTATTGGCGAATAGTCTTTACGCGCAGGAGCTTCCTGTATTAGTACAAAAATATACCGATGGCTTAGCATATAATCCATCAGTAGCAGGTTTGTATGGAAGTTCATACGATTTTGCATATCAAAAAAAATGGTCTGGTATAGGTGATCCTTATTCATTAGGCTATTTAAGTATGCAAACTCCTCTGGTTGATGGAAGTATCGGTACTGCTTTCAATGTTTTTTATGAAAAAGTAAACCTGCTTAAAACTGTTGACTTATCAGCAGCGGTTGCTTATCACTTTTTGATTGATAATGATAAAGTAGCTTCTTTTGGTTTAAATGTAGAATACGGAAATACCTCTTTAGATTTAGAAAATATCAATGTAAATGATGCGGTTGATCTAGATCCAGCATTAAATGGATTTAATGGTGTGAACAAACTAGATTTTGCTTTTGGTGCAAATTTCAGATCAAATTATTTTCAGGCAGGTGTCTCTGCAAATAGGTTGCTAACCTTATTAAAAGCTGATGAAAAGCAAACTCAAAACGATTTGGCTTTTCAAGAGTTTTTTACTGGTTATGCAGCTGGTTTTGTCCCCCTACAATCAGGTAGAGATATGTTAGAATTGCGAGCAAACTACAGAAGATTGTTAAATCAGGAAAACTTGCTTGACATAGGAGCATTTTATGAATACAATCAGCAATTTATGCTAGGGGCAACTTATAGAACAAATTCTTCTGTAAATGTGGCAGCTGCGATCACCTTTATGGAAAACTTCACATTTGGTTATGCAAGAGAAATAATTGTTGGTGAGTTTTCTGGTCAGTTAGGTGCTTCAGACGAAATTACTCTTAGATATACTTTTGACCAAGTGCAAAGTATATTGAATAATACCAGAGGAGGAACAGGCGGTTTAGGAAGTATAGGTGGAAGTATTAACCGACTAAATGTGAGAAAAGGAAAGTATAGTAATACAGGAAGAAAAAGTTCTTATGGACATTCAAGAAAAAAGAGCAAGGAGATAAAGAACTTTACTGGACCTAAGAAGAGAAAGAAGAATAGAAGAAATAAAAAGTTCTTATGGATATTTTAAATAAAAAAGCCACATTCTAGAATGTGGCTTTTTTATGTTTTAGATTTTTTCTACTAATCCGTCTACAATTCCGTAATCAATAGATTCATCAGCATTCATCCAGAAGTCTCTGTCGAAATCTTTCATTACTTGTTCGAAAGTTTTTCCACAGTTATCTGCAAGAATTCTTGCTCCCATGTCTTTCACTTTCTTTATTTCTTTTGCTTGGATTTCCAAATCAGAAGCTCTTCCCTGCATACCACCAATACTTGGTTGGTGAATCATAACTCTACCACTTGGGAAAATAAATCTTTTTCCTTTTTCTCCTGCTGAAAGTAAAATTGAACCCATAGAAGCTGCTAATCCCATACAGATTGTAGAAACTGGAGATGATATTAGTTTCATGGTGTCGTGGATTACCATACCAGAAGTAACTACACCACCCGGGCTGTTTATATAAAATTTTATTTCTTTTCCCGGATCTTTAGATTCGAGGTATAAAAGTCTATTTACAATTCTCTCTGCTGATTCGTCCATCACTGGGCCCCACAAAAAAACTTTTCTTTCATCGAGGAACTGATTGTCGAATTTGGCAATGTTTCCTAATTTTTGAACTAATTCATCGCTATTAAATTCCATTGTAATTTATTTATAAATTTAAAATAGAAAATCTCCTTAAGTCAGTTTTGGCAATTTACCATTTATGAAATAAAACTCTATCAAAAAAATACGCAAAAAGTTATATGCAGCTTTTTCCTGACAATTTGACACTAAAACTACTACAGGTAAGGAATAATTGCTTGTTCTGATGTATCATTCCAGCTAACTATTTCTTTTTTGAATTTAGAAAAATTCTCAAAAACTTTCTTAGCAAATGCGTCTTTGCTGGTTATTTCATCAATTACTTCTCCCGCATAATCTTTTAAAGTGAATAAAACTTCATCAGGGAATTTTTTAAGTTGTGCATCACTTTCGTTAAGAATCTTCTGAAGATAAAAGTTATTCTTTGCTTCAAACTCAGAAAGAACCCAAAGATTATACTTTAAAGCTGTGTTTTCTACTATTAACTGAATATTCTTTGGTAATTCTTCAAAAGCAGATTTGTTTATAAAGAGTTCCATGCAAGAGCCTGGTTCGTGCCATCCAGGATAGTAATAATACTTAGCTACTTTGTGGAAACCCATTAGATAATCGTGATATGGACCAATCCATTCGGTAGCATCAATTACTCCTCTTTCTAGGTTTGTATAAAGTTCTCCAGCAGCGATAGTAACTGCAGCAGTGCCAGCTTTTGAAATTACTTTACCACCAAGGCCTGGGATTCTCATTTTTAAACCTTGTAAATCTTGAATGGTATTAATCTCTTTATTAAACCATCCACCCATTTGTACGCCTGTATTTCCACAAGGGAAAGGTAGTAGATTTACCTGTGCATATAATTCTTTCCAAAGTTTCCAGCCATCTCCATGTAGCATCCAAGAGTTTATTTGCTGGGCATTCATTCCGAATGGTATGGTACAAAAAAATACAGACGAAGGCATTTTACCAGCCCAATAGTAAGAAGCCCCATGTCCCATTTGTGCTGCACCTTGTGTAACAGCATCAAAAACTTCGAGTGAAGGGACTAACTCACCACCACCATATACCTTTATATTAAGCTGGCCATTAGTAATTACTTTTAACTCTTCAGCCATTTTTACAACAGCCTCACCAAGCACCGGAAAATTTGGTGGCCAAGTTGTAACACATCTCCAATTAAATTTTTTGTTGGTGATAATATTAAAGTCTGCTGGAGTATCTGCATTATTCTTATTCTCAGATTTCATGCAACTATTTGCAAGTCCACCAGTAATAATAGCTCCAGTAATAGCAGAAGTATTTTTTATGAATGATCGTCTGTTTTTTTTACCTGATGTTTTATTCATATCATTTTCATTCGAATTCAATTGCCAATATACCTGTTTTTTCCAACTGATATATCCTTATATTATATAGTATGCACCCAGATTGTATTTTTATTGGCCGAAGTACTACCTATCATTTGTACTATTATATATAATAGCATTATAATTTTTTGAATCACTTTTCTAGCAACAGATTTTAGTATCGCAATTCAATGGAAAAGATAGTTTACAATTTCAACCTTAATGTACTATCGCGTTTAGTAGTTTTTGGATTTCTTATTTCTCTACTAAGCTATATTCTAATAGAGAAGAGTTGGTATTTTACGCCATTGTTCATCTCTATTTTAATAGTAATAAATGTATGGAATCTTTTTTACTACTTAAATAAAAGTCATAGAGAACTAAAAGATTTTTTAGAATCCATAAGACAAAGAGATTTTACTCATAATTATAAATCTTATAAAGGAGGAAATTTAAAAAAGGAACTCAACCATGCTTTTGATGCGGTTATTCAAGAATTTAAAAAAATTAGTATTGAAAAAGAATTACAATACCAGTATTTGCAAACTATAAATGAACAAACGGGTGCGGGTATAATATGTATTAATAGTAATGGTGATGTTAAGCTAATTAATCCAACTGCTAAAAAGCTACTCAACAAACCTAACATTAGAACATTTGCTGAGGTTGAGTCTGTTTTCTCTCAGCTATTTGAATTTGCCAATAATGCTGAGTCTGGAGAAAAGAAATTGATAAAGCAAGAAAATGTATCTCCAGCTATCAACTTAACAGTATCTATCAAAGAGTTTTATATAGGTGAAGAATATATAAAGCTAATACACATACAAAATATTAGCTCTGAGCTAGAAGAAAATGAAATTTTATCTTGGCAAAAATTAATCAGAGTACTCACGCATGAAATATTAAACTCTCTAACTCCAGTTGTGTCCTTATCTAAAGCAACTGCCGAATTATTAATTGAAGAAAGTACCAACAGTCCCAAGTCTATTAATGAAATTGATGATGATGATATAGAGGATGTATATAAGAGTTTGCTTACTGTTCAGAATAGAAGTAAAAACCTAATCAACTTTGTAAATGCATTTAGAGATGTTTCTCGATTACCAACACCACAGTTAAGTGATATTAAATTAGAGAAGCAGTTATACGAAATAGCTTCTTTATTAGAGCAAGAGTTGAATAAGAGAAATATTGAGCTTCATATAAAAGTAAACCCAGAAGATTTACACCTGCGTGCAGATAAAGAGATGTTTGATCAGGTTTTAATCAATTTAATATTGAATGCAAGAGATGCCCTAGATGACATAAAAAATCCTAAAATTAAAATTGAGGCTTTCCAAAAAAATTCAGCTAAAATTGTTATCTTGGTTAAAGATAATGGTAAGGGCATTTCTCAAGAATATATCGATCAGGTATTCATACCCTTTTTCACGACGAAGCGCGAGGGGACGGGCGTAGGGTTGAGTTTTAGTCGTCAGATCATGCATATGCATAGAGGCTATATATCCATAG
>PBYL01000403.1 GCA_002729595.1 Thalassovita sp.
ATTATTTTAATTTTTTTGCAAAAGTACTATCTGAAAAGGGCATATCATAATGCCTATAAGTTTGTAAAAAATGCTATTAAAAAAGTTTATTGTTTTTTTATAAAGAATGATGAAGAAATAGCTTAACTCAACAAAATTTTAAATTTTATGGCTAAATAAGTATCTAAAAACTACTCATTATTAAAATTAGAGCTAATTTTAGCAGAATGCAGAATTATAAAGGATAAAGAAACCCTGCTTTTTTATAATTTTGCGATCTTCAAAACATAATTATGTAGGGTAGGAATGGAAATTATTGAAGTTAAAGATACACATACTAGAAAAGAGTTTATTCAATTACCAGTAAGGCTATACAAAGGTAAAAATACAGCATGGATCAGGCCGCTGGATGATGATATCAACAGCGTTTTCGATACATCTAAAAACAAATATTTTAGACACGGAGAGTGCACAAGATGGATTTTAAAAGATAGCACTGGTACAACCATAGGTAGGGTAGCTGCTTTTATTGACAAAAGATCGGCAAATAAAGATAACGATCAGCCTACAGGTGGTATGGGATTTTTTGAGTGTATCAACGATCAAGAAGCTGCATTTAAATTGTTCGATACTTGTAAAGCATGGTTAGAAGAACGTGGCATGGAGGCGATGGATGGGCCCATTAATTTTGGCGAACGTGACCAGTGGTGGGGATGTTTGATAGAAGGTTTTGAGCACGAACCAAATTATTGCTGCAATTATAACTTCGATTATTATCCGGCTCTTTTTGAAGCTTATGGCTTTCAAATATATTTTAAGCAATTTACTTTCGCTAGAGAAATAATGGGTGCTCTTGCTCCAAAAGTTGCAGAAAAAGCGGCAAAACTACAGCAAGATTCACGTTATGATGCTCGCCACCTTAAAAAGGCTGAGCTTGATAAATACATAGACGATTTTAGAGAAGTATATAATAATGCTTGGGCAAATCATTCTGGTGTGGCGAAAATGTCTTCATTACAAGCAAAAGCTTTAATGAATAAAATGAAGCCGATTATGGATGAAAAAGTGCTTTGGTTTGCCTATTTCGATAATAAACCTATTGGTTTCTTTATACTTCTACCAGAAGTAAATCAGATTTTTAAGCATGTAAATGGCAAGCTTGATTTATTAGGTAAGCTTACATTCTTGTGGTATAAGTGGAGAAAAACCAATAAGAAATTATTAGGAGTTATTTTTGGTGTTGACCCAGCTCATCAAGGAAAAGGAGTAGATGGATTAATGATTGAGAAGTTCAGACAAATGGTGCAAGGCGATTACAGAGCTTACGACTTTTTGGAGATGAACTGGATAGGCGACTTTAACCCGAAAATGATTACTGTAGTTAAGTCTCAGGTAGGAGGTAGAATTAATAAAACGCATGCTACTTACCGTAAACTTTTTGATGAGACCAAGCCATTTAAAAGAATGCCAATTAAGTCTTCTGGATTAAGATAAAAATAAAAGCCTTTTGCTATTATGCAGAAGGCTTTTTGTTTATAGTAGAATGTAGCTCCGGAATTAAAATATTTTTAAGCAGATTGATTGATACTACTTTTAATTAATCACAGAATATAGCTTCAACTTTTTGATTGATGTTTATATTGTTACTCATAGGAATAAATTGAATACTTTTTTCACCTGTTTCCAAATCAGTAAAAAAACATTCATATCCTTGTTGTTCTTTCATCATTAAGTCTAGTCTTAATGAACCGAGGATGCCATTTGTTAGGTAGCTGTGATAGATTTTTTCAAGTGTGATCTTCTGCATAATTTAAATTTTTTAAACATCAAATAACTGAATAGATAGTAAAGCTTACATAAATCACTTAAAGTGATCTAGCAGGTTGATTAATGTAGTTATGTAATGTTATGGAATGGTAAGGTGATAGTTTTAGGCAAATGCAAAAAGCAAAATGGCTGTTGCAATAGCTATTGAAGCGATAATTAAGCCTGTTTTCTTAAGGAAAAAGTCAACCTCGCTTGTGCTGAATACCGGTTCTGCTACTTCTGTATCTTGTCCGGTTAGTTGACTTAGCTCTTCAAAAAAACGCTTTATATAAGCCATATTCTTTTTGTTTAGTTAATTTGCACTACATGTAATAAATCTTGTTATAAAGATAAAAGATAAGAGCTTTGTAATCCAGTATTTACATCAACAGAATATTTAATATTTCATAATGGACACAGACCAGATAATAGAAAATGGAAATGAAGAAGCCAAGCCACCTATTTTCAATAAATGGAAAAGCTGGTATATATTAGTGATTGGAGAATTGATTTTATTGATCGTATTATTTTATTGGTTTACTAAAACATATTCATGAGTTATCTGGATTGGATTGTGTTGTCGGGCACTATGATATTTATAGTGGCTTATGGGGTCTGGCAAACGAGAGGAAGCAAAAACATCAGTGATTATTTATTAGGAAGTAAGCAAACCCCCTGGTTTACCATTGCACTTTCGATTATGGCTACCCAAGCCAGTGCAATTACCTTTCTTTCTGCTCCAGGTCAAGCATATACCGACGGAATGCGTTTCGTGCAGTTTTATTTTGGATTGCCGCTTGCAATGGTACTGCTCTCTATTACCGTAGTGCCTATTTACCACAAAATGAATATCTATACGGCTTATGAGTATTTAGAGTCTCGTTTTGATGTAAGAGCCCGTACATTAGCTGCTATACTGTTTTTAAGCCAACGTGGGTTGGCTGCAGGCTTTACCATTTTTGCTCCTTCATTAATTCTTTCATCGCTATTAAACTGGGATATATACATTACCAATCTCATTATAGGAACCATGGTCGTGATTTATACCGTTTCTGGCGGTACTGCAGCCGTTAGCCAAACGCAAAAGTTCCAAATGGGTGTAATTGTAATAGGGATGTTTATAGCTGGTGTAATGGTGGTTAATATGCTACCGAAAGAAGTAAGCTTTGGTAATGCATTAGAAGTTGCAGGGAAAATGGGTAGGCTAAATGTTGTCGATTTTGAATTTGATTTAAGTAGTCGATATAATATTTGGACAGGAGTAATTGGAGGCTTCTTTTTGGCATTGTCTTATTTTGGAACCGACCAATCTCAGGTACAAAGATACTTAACAGGTAAGTCTGTTACTCAAAGTCGTATGGGTTTGCTATTTAATGGTATGGCCAAAATACCCATGCAGTTCCTGATTTTATTCATCGGGATAATGGTGTATATCTTTTACTTTTTCTTTCAGCCACCTGTGTTTTTTAACAAAGTGTTGCTGGAAGATGCAAGACAAAACGGTCAAAATGCAAATATTACCCAGCTCGAAGATGATTACAGTATCGCATTTTTTGAGAGAAAAGAAAAAGCTTTAAACCTAGTAAAGGAGCTGAACAAAGAAGGTGGAAATGTTGCTCAGGCCGAAGAATCTTTAAAAGCAGCCGACAAAGAACTTTCAAACATTAGAGAATCTACCATTGAAGCTATTAAAAAGGCTGATCCTAATGCAGATACAAATGATACTAATTATATCTTTTTAAACTTTGTAATAGATCATTTGCCAGCAGGTATTATTGGTTTATTAATAGCTGTAATTCTATCGGCCTCTATGTCATCCACTTCATCTGAACTGAATGCCTTGGCAACTACTACTTTGATAGATATTTATAAACGCCATTTTAATAAAGATGCATCAGACAGACATTATCTAAAAGCCTCACGTTGGATTACAGTTTTTTGGGGAGTATATGCTATTATATTTACCATGTTCGCCAACAGATTGGGTACTTTAATAGAAGCCGTAAATAAGTTAGGTTCTTTGGTGTATGGTACTATTTTAGGAATATTCTTAGTAGCCTTTTACTTTAAGAAAATTGGAGGTTTTGCTACATTCTTAGCTGCAATTGTAGCAGAGGTGATCGTATTATATTGCTTCTTTTTCACAGATATCCCTTATCTGTGGTTTAATGTAATAGGATGTGTGCCTGTAATTGGCTTTGGTTTTATCTTTCAAACATTTTTAGAAAACCAGAAAACTACCTAAAAACTGCTTTGGTTTAGTATTTCTTAGCGTTGGTTGAAATTATTTTACTATTTGCTGTAGAAGCTTTATTTAGTGTTAAAAATGAGATTTAGTAATTAAACCTAACAATTTTAACCCTAAAAAAAAGAGCTATGAAACGCTTAAGAATTTTAATGACAGTAATGTTGATGGGAATTAGTTTTTTCGGATTTTCTCAACAAGATGGTAGAGGAAAAAACATGTCTGCCGAAGACAGGGCTAAGATGCAAACTACGCACATGAAAACAGAGCTTAGTCTAGATGAAGCCAAAGCTAACTCTGTACAAGAAATTAACCTGAAGTATGCTAAAAAACAGAAAGAAGTTTTTGATAGCAATGTAAAAGGAACCGAAAGGCAAACTCAGATGCAGAGCATCAGAAATGAAAGAATGGCTGAGTTAAAAACTGTCCTTAGCGATGAGCAATATGTGAAAATGGAAGAGATGCAAGCTCAAATGCAAGGAAACGCTAAATCTAAAACAAAGAAAAGAGGTAACTCAAATAAATAATCAATGCAAATCATTGAGTACAAGATTCCTCTTGTACTCTTAACTGTAAAAATTATTCACCTAAACCCTAGTAGATTGTAGGCTTTATGAAAAAAAGATTTTTTTATTTATTGGTATCTGGAGTGCTTTTAGGCAATATGCTCTACGCACAAGACCAGAATGATGAGCAAGGAGAGCGTAGAAGGCGAAAAATGCCTTCTGTAGAAGAAATGGCTCAAATGCAAACTACACAAATGACTGATTCTTTAGCTTTAACAGAAGATCAGGTTGCTGTAGTAGGAGAAATTAACTTGAAATATGCAAAGCAAAGAGTAGAGTTAATGAAAAATGAAGAATTGACCAGAGAAGAAAAAAGTTATGATATGGAAACTCTGGAAATTAAGAAGGAAAAAGAGTTGAAAAAAATACTGAGCAAAGATCAGTTGAATAAGTATAAAGAAATGGAAGAGCAAAGAAAAGCTCAAAGAAGAAATAGAAGAGGAGGTCCACCAGATGGAGGTCCTGGTGGATTTCCGCCAGATGGTCCGCCAAATGGAGGAATAAACTAATAAAAAAGCTCTGCCTTTCAGCAGAGCTTTTTTATTTTTTCATCATCAATTATTTCCTATTAGAAAAAGTCATCATCTTTTGTAGATGGGATGATATTCGTCTTATTGCTTAGTGAATCAGCAGGATTTAAGATGGTCATTTTATCGTATTTCCAGCAATCGAACTCTGGGAGCATTTTGTCTGGCTTAATAAAATCACCGTTTTCACCTAACTGATTGTGGTAAGGTAAATCTTTATCTGCATAAACTTTCTCAGTATACTTAGCAAACTCTGGCATTGCCATTCTACCACCTTGTCCATAAGTAAGCGATCTAAAGTGAATTACATTTTCTTCACCTCCAACCCAAACACCAGTAATTAGGTTTTTAGTAACTCCTACAAACCATCCATCAGAATAGTTTGAAGTTGTACCTGTTTTACCACCTACTTGAGTACCTCTTATAAAATCATAACCTTGGCGATCTTCGTAGATTTGTCTTAATCTTAATCCTATAGAAGTACCATCCTTTTCTTCATTACTACCTCTTAGCATATAAGTCATAGTATAGGCATCTTCTTCGCTTAAAGATTCTATAGTTTTAGGAACAAAAGTTTCTAATACTTTACCATCTTTATCTTCAATGTGTGTGATAAAAATTGGCTCTGTCCAAACTCCTTGATTAGGGAATACTGAATAAGCTGCAACTAACTCAAATAAAGATACTTCGCTTGTTCCTAAGCATAGAGAATATACTCTGTCTATCTTTCTGCTAATTCCGTATTTCTGTCTTAAATAACCGATACCAAACTTATTTTCAGCATAATCGGCGATTATATCAGGGCCTAAGATTTTAATAATATTTGCAGCCGCTGTGTTTTTAGACATCGCAATTGCTTGTCTTAGTGTAATCTCTACGTTTGAGTAAGAACCACTATTTTTTGGCGTATAGATAGTGCCATCTGGCAAAGTGATACTTACTGGGGAGTCTACAATTTTGTAGCAAGGGTGCATTTTATTTTCTACGATTGCAGCAGAATAAGTAATAGGTTTAAATGTAGAACCTGGCTGTCTGTAACCTTGCTTTACATTATCAAATTGGAAGTAACGGTGATCTATACCACCAACCCAAGCTTTAATATAACCAGTTGCCGGATCCATCGACATTAAACCAGTATGAAGAAAATGCTTGTAATAAGATAATGAATCCATTGGAGACATTACTGTATCTTTTTCAAAACCTGGAGCTGTCCAGCTAAATACAGTCATTGGAACAGGTGTATTTAAGACTTTATTAATTGAGTCTTTGTTATCACCATATTTTTGTTTTAAAACTCTATATCTTTCAGTTCTTCTGATTCTGCTAGATAAGAAACCTTTTATTGGTTCAAAGTCTTCGTTGATCCAAGGGGCTCTGCCTTTCCAGTGTGCATTAAATAAATCTTGCTGATGTGACATATGCTCTTGAACAGCTTCTTCGGCATATTTCTGCATTCTAGAATCGATGGTGGTATATATTTTTAAACCATCAGTATAAAGGTTATAAGGCTCACCATTTGGTTTGTAGTGAGTTGCACACCATTTCTTTAAGTCTTTGGCAATTTCATTTCTGAAATAAGTCGCATAACCTGTGTTGTGGCTTTCCATTTTATACTCAACAGTAACTGGCTTTTTAGAAAGTGTATCAAGTTGAGTTTCGTTTAGAAAACCATATTTCTCCATTTGAGCCAATACGGTATTTCTTCTTACTTTGGCATTTTCTGGGTTACGATATGGATTAAAGCGAGATGGTGCCTGTAACATCCCAGAAAGCGTAGCTGCTTGTAAAATATCTAAACTATCTGGAATAGTATTAAAGAAGGTTTTACTTGCTGCTTTTATACCGAAAATATTTCCACTAAATGACGCTGTATTTAAATACATTGTCATAATTTCTTCTTTGGTATAAGCTCTCTCAAGCTCGATTGCCAATATCCATTCTTTGGTTTTAGAGATTAGAATATTGAGATAAGGAATATCATTAAGTTGACCGTTGCTTAACTCACCACGAGTGCTAAAAAGAATTTTAGCTAACTGCTGTGTAAGTGTACTACCTCCACCTTTTCTATCAAAAGTAACAAGACCATAAAACACCCTAGTTAAACTTCTGAAATCTATACCACTGTGCATCTCAAAACGCACATCTTCAACTGCTTTTAAGGCATCAACTAAATTCGGAGATAATTGTCTGTATTTTACAGGGTCTCTGTTTTCAATAAAATACTTACCCATTATTTTACCATCTGCAGTATAGAGCAAAGAGGCAAGTTCGTTTTTGGGATTTTCCAGTTCTTTAAAATCTGGTAATCCACCATAAAGGTTATTCCAGTTACCATACACAGAAGCTACATAAAGCACAAGTGCAATTAAGCCGGCAAAAAAGGTAAACCAAATTATTTTAATTAATCTCAAATACATATTTCAGTATATTTATTAAGAGTCTTCTCTATTTAAAATATGGCGCTCTATTTAATTGAATCGTCAAAATTATAAAATCCTTTTTAAGCACTAATAGTTTTCTTTTGCATTTAGTTTTGACCCTGCTGAATACTTGTGTCAGACTTGATTTTAGATGGATCAATTGCACTTAATAGATTTCGTGCAAAAGGAATTAATTCACTTTGACTAAAATTATTTATAAACTGATTTAATTTCTGATAATAAGTATTGATATCATCAGTAATTTTTCCGTCTATCATGGTGCGTAATAAGTGCATTTTGTCTTGCACTGTACTTTTTGGGAATTTATCTATAGCTATTTGTAAGAGTGAATCAGATTCATTGTATCTTTCTTGTTTATACAAAGCGAAACATTCTTCATACAAGTCTATAGATTCATTATTACTGATATTAGTCTCCTGTACATAATTTGGGTTAACTAATATTTTAGCGTAGAATGACTCTGGGTACTCCTGAACAATGGTGTCTTTATAGCTTTGCTGGCTACATTCAGGATAGTCTATACACATTGTATATAATATATATAGTGCTTCTGGAGTAAATTCTCCATTCGGAAATTCTTTGTGAAGCCTAGAATATGTGCTTATTACATTGTTAAACTCTTCGAGTCTGTAATAATAAACCTTACCTAACTCAAAAAGCCCTTGCTCTAATTTAGCGTAAACCTCTAGCTTTTGGGTTTCATTATAAGGAATTTCTGCTTTTCTGGCTTCTAGCGATTTTACAGAAGCAAAAATATCTTCTGTTTGTTCTTGCTCAGCATTATTCGCTTTATTGTTGGCAGTTGGCTGATTGGTATTTGTATTATCGTCGAAGTTGGTAATCTTTTTAGAACGGCGCCAGTTGTCTTCTAACTTTCTGTTTCCCCATGTTCTAATAAAGGTTGTTTGCCCAACAACTCTGGCAGTAGAGTTATAAAAATACCAACCTGCATCTTTTTGTGACGTCAGTTCAGAAGTTGCACTTGGTGCTTGTTTTCTCTTTTCTTCACCCAGTCTTTTATTTTCTTGATATTTAAGAATGCCTTCTTTTTCTTGCTCAATCTCATTTTCTAAATATTCGTCAACCTCTTCTTTAGGCATAGCAGCAAGTTTTAGCAACCTTTCTTGATCTCTAACTTGCTTTAAGTATTTGGTGAATTCTTTAAGTGTTTCGGCTAGCTCCTTAGTGTTTTCGTAGTTTTTAACATGAGGAGGCATAACCTGAATAGTGCTATCGTAATACAATGCAGCCTGTTCAAAGTTTTTCTGTTCGTAATAGTAGATTTCTCCCATCTTTAAGTAAGAGTAAGATTTTTGAACAGTATTATTTGTGCTTACTTGTACAGATTCATTCAGGTATTTTAAGGCTTCATCAAACTCTTCTCTTCTCAAGTTATACTTTGCCATTTCGTAGTATATCTTGTCTCTGTATTCCCAGTTGTTTTCGTCGTTTAAGAGTTTCTTAAAATATTTTGCAGCATCTTCTATGTCTTCTTCAGATTCTATTTTAGAAACCGCAGATTTTTTTAAGTCTGCTTGGAATGCTAACTCATAACTTGGGCTGTATTTGAATGCAATGCTGTAATTTTCGTAAGCAGAATTTACATCACCTTTCATTTCGTAAAGCTGCGCCATTAAATAATGAAGCCTGGCTTTTCTCTTTCTTTTTTCAATTAAAGGTAAAGCTTCTTTCAAGTGAAGAAATAGCATATCGTAATTTTCCATGAGCCTGAAATAGTGAGCCATGGTAAGGTGATAGTCTTTGGTGTTTTCTTCGTTTAGAGGAGTTTTTTCTTTTTTGATGTAATCTATGATCGCAAACATGTTGGCATATTGCTTAGAAGCGATAAATGTTCTAATTAATAAAATTAATGCCTTATGTCTTGCTGCATTATCTTCTGAGTTTGAGTTTACATATTTGAATGTGAGTACAGCATTCATAAAATCACCTTGGTAGAGACGAGCTTTACCAATTAGTATATAGCAATCGTCTACCCATTGGCTGCCTTCGTGCCATTGGATGGGTAATGATGCCTTCTCAAGAATATATTCAAAACTTGATGCTTGCCCTGCTGCGGCTGTAGTATCTATAGGAGCAAGAACTTGTAAAATATCGTTGTAATCGTTTTGGATATTCCCAAATAAGGCTTCTTCTACTTCGAGTGTCTTTTCATTTGCTAAAAAGTAAGCGTTAAATCTGGCAGTAGTATCGTGGTACTGTTGGCAAGCCTCTGTTAACCCTAAGAGCAAAATGATAAATACTGAAAAAAATTTCTTGCTATTCAAAACTGATGTTTTATCCAAAAAATGTTACTCTGCAAAAGTAAACGACAATGTGTCTTTATTAATTCTTTTTATTCTAGTGAAATAATTGAAAAAAGAAAGGTGTTCATCTTGTTTTCAATTATAAGTATTTAAGTAAAAACTCTCGATACAGAAAAAATTTAGATTTCAAAAAAAATATCAGATTACAAACTTAAAAATAGTGCTGTTTTAAATGCTTTATTTACTCAAAAAAAGCACCATTTTTATTTATATAAAGCGAAAAACCCTGATTTTAAGTCTGTTGAAGTACAAAGTTGATTTTAAAAGCTAAAAGTACTGCCAAAAATACGTGAATTTACAATAATAAAATATTGCGGATTTTATACGTTTAAAAAAGCATTGGTAAGACAATTGCGGGATTATTAAAAAGCATAATTAGATATTAATTTAATTATCTTTATTTTTGTGACATAATCATTTTTTTAGATTTTTTGAAACAGAAGAAAAAATTATCAAACTGGCTCTCATCTAGATTTTTATTGATCATTAGGCATGAGGAGAACTTCGCAGAGAAAGCAACCATAAAATTCAGTTATGTAAAGCTATTTCTGGTAATAGGGGGGATATTTGTGCTTTTTTCAGGTTTGAGCTTTTTGTTAGTTACCACTGTACTTTCAAAGTGGTTTGATCCAAGAATCGATTATGTCAAGATGAACAGTACTCTCATAGAGATGCAAGAAAACATCGATTCACTTATGGTACAAATGGAAATTAAAGAGAAAAGTCTTACTAATTTCCGTAATGTGCTAACCGGTAATGTGGATTTTGTTGTTTTCGAAAATCCTGTGGAAGATGATTCGGTTAAGCAAAATGCCGAAGAGGATGCTGAGCTGGCAAAAGTTGAAAGTGATTTTAGAAAGCAGTTTGAAGAATCTGACTACGATCAGTTAAACTTCATGAATAACGCGAAGAGCGATCTTCAACAGCTATTCTTTTTCACTCCTATTGATGGAGTAATCTCTAGAAAATTCAGTATTAGTGAAGGGCATTACGGCCTTGATATTGTCGCCAGAAAAAATGAACCTGTAAAAGCTGTTTCAGACGGCACGGTGCTCATTTCTTCGTGGACGCAAGACTCTGGTCATGTAATAGCTGTTCAACATAAACATCAGCTTATTTCATTCTACAAGCACAATTCGGCAAGGCTTAAAAACGTAGGGGACGTAGTAAAAGCCGGAGATATTATTGCAATAATTGGCAACTCTGGCGAGTTAACTGATGGTCCGCATTTACATTTTGAACTATGGTACGATGGCAATGCAGTTAACCCCGAAGATTTTATGACTTTTTAATTACCAACATTTATTTTTATTTGATAAGAATTTTCCCTTTATTTATTTTTTAACAGGGCTGATCGTTTAACTAATTTTAAAATTATGAGTCTATTTAGTAACAAAGATGAGAGTAAGGAAGAGGTCGTAAGAAACAACTCTACCAACCACATAGGCAAAGGCACTGAAATTAGAGGTGACTTAGAAACAGGTGGAATTATTCGCATCGACGGAAAAGTTTACGGTAACGTAAAATCAAAGTCGAAGATTAATTTAGGAGAAGGTTCTTTTGTAGAGGGAAATATAATTTCACAAAATGCAGAAGTTTCTGGTGAAGTTAAAGGCAAACTAGAAATTACTGATATGCTCATCTTAAAACCATCTGCTGTAATTAGTGGTGATATTTTTACCGGAAAACTAATTATTGAAGCTGGAGCTGTATTAAATGGAACCTGTAAAATGGGCGACATTAAAAACAGTCACATTAACTCAAACAGCAACAACAACCCAAAACTGAACTCTAATCAGCAAAAACAACCAACCAAAGCGACAGTCTAATAAGCCCTTTGAAGAATACATAAAATATTCTTCTATTGCTATGGAAATGATAGGTGCGATATTGCTGGGAGCCTGGATTGGCTCCCTGTTAGATGATCATTTTCAGACATCGCGTGCCTATTTTACCTTAGTTATGATGTTGCTCGGTGTTGGAACTTCCATATACCTTTTAATTAAGAAACTAAATAATAAAAAATAGAAGATTAATTTTACCCGTGAGATTGAAATTTGAAATTGTATTACTGCAATTTCATTAACTGTGTTATGGAAGAAAAAAAATTTTACATTCAGTTTACTGCACTTACTGCAGTACTGGCTATTACAGTAATTGTTCTACAGCAATTTACTGATATTGTCCATCCTTATACTTTATACATACAGGGTTATTTCATCATTTTAACCCTTGGAACCTACCTACTCGTCAATAAAGGTATAAAAGGACATGATATGGATTTTGTGAGTTATTTCATGGGAGCACTCACAATTAGACTGCTTGTTTCGGCAATTATTCTGTTTTTATACTACTATTTTATAAAAGAAGACGCTGTTTTATTCACAGGATACTTTTTTATCTTCTATTTATGCTATACTGTATTTGAAATTCAAGCTCTATTGGCTAAATTGCGCCAAAATTTTGATAGAGACGGAAAATCTGATGAAGCATCCAAAAAACATGAAGCATAAGTGTTTGAAAACCAATATTTTACTACTAGTTTTCTTTTTATTTTCTCCACTTCTTTTATCAGCATCTGATTCAGATAGCAGTAGCGAGGCATTTAATCCTACTGATATGATTGTTCATCACATAAAAGATGACTACGGATGGCATCTTTTTGACTATCATGGAGAAGGTGGTGAAGAACATTCAGTTTCAATTTCTCTTCCTATTATTTTATATACATATGAAGAGGGAAACTTGGGAAATGGTTCCCTTGATGTATTCATGTCTAACGATTTTCATCATGGTGAGCATGATGTAGAAAAAGGTGATAACACCTACAGGTTAGATCATGGCCATATTACAGAATTGGGAGGTAAGCATATTCTAGACTTCTCAGTTACTAAGAACGTGGCTTCTATGATGGTATCAGTAGTGTTATTGTTCTTAATATTTTTTAGCGTAGCTGGAGCGTATAAGAAGCGTGGTGCTGTTGAGCCAAAAGGCTTACAGTCTGTTTTAGAACCAATTATCTTATTTATTCGCGACGATATTGCGATTCCTAACATAGGAGAAAAGAAGTACGCTAAGTTTCTTCCATTCCTAATTACTTTGTTTTTCTTTATCTGGATAAACAACTTATTAGGATTATTACCAACAGGTGCTAACCTTTCTGGTAACATTGCCTTCACAATGACTTTGGCAATATTCACTTTGCTAATTACTAATATATCAGGTACTAAAAATTATTGGTCTCACTTATTCTGGACTCCTGGAGTTCCATTGCCATTGAGATTAATTGTTTTACCGGTAGAATTACTTGGTATTTTTACAAAGCCTTTCGCATTAACAGTTCGTCTTTTTGCAAACATCACAGCTGGTCACATTATCGTGTTGAGTTTGATTAGTTTCATCTTTGTGTTTAAGCAAATGTTTGTAGGAGTAATTGTAGGACCTGTTGTAATTGCAATGACGATGTTCGAATTGTTCGTAGCAATTTTCCAGGCATATATATTTACATTACTTTCAGCCCTATTTATTGGCTTAGCGTTGGAAGACGATCATCATTAATTTGAATAGTATTCTATTAACCATATATAAATTTAATTAAAATGTTAGCAAGTATTTTATTAGAGATGACTGGTTCTATCGGTACGTTAGGTGCTGGTCTTGGTGCTGGTCTTGCAGTAATTGGTGCTGGTTTAGGTATCGGACGCATCGGTGGTAGTGCAGTTGAATCAATGGCTCGTCAGCCAGAAATAGCTGGTAGATTACAAACTGCTATGCTTATTTCAGCTGCATTCATTGAAGGTGTTGCTCTTTTCGCTGTTGCGGTAAGTTTCCTTATTGCTGGCTAAATTATTTTTATTTTCACTGGATGCTCCGGGATTGCCGGCATCCAGTGAAATATTAACTGAAAAAATTAAATAAAGAATACAATGGATATAGTAACTCCTGGGATAGGTCTCATTTTTTGGACTGCATTGCTTTTCGCTCTTGTGCTTGTAGTACTTCGTAAATTTGCTTACAATCCAATTTTACAAACTGTAAAAGCAAGAGAAGATTCAATTAGAGAAGCTCTAAGCTCTTCTTCTAAAGCAAAAGACGAAGTAGAAGTCCTCAAAAAAGAGATTGAAGAAATGAAGCAAACTGCCAGAGCTGAACGTGAAATTATCTTAAAAGAGGCTAAAGATTCTGCAAGCAAAATAATGACTGAGTCTCAAGATTCAGCCAGAAAAGAGTATGAAAGAATTGTTGCTTCTGCTCAGGAAGATATTCGTAACGAAAAGAAAGCTGCCTTGGCAGAAGTGAAGAATCAAGTAGCTAAATTTTCTGTAGAAATTGCAGAAAAGCTTCTTAGAAAAGAATTGAGCGACGAAGATTATCAGAAAAAATTAATTAATGAACTGCTTGATGAAACAAAGCTTAACTAATAGCTGAGTTTTGAATCAGGTTTATCACAATATTTAAGATAAAGATGTCGGAGAAAAGAATAGCAGTCAGATACGCGAAATCACTGGTAGATCTCTCAGTAGAGATGAAAGTTTTAGAAACGGTAAAAGATGACATGTTGCTAGTAAAAAATACTTGCGACGGTAGCCGTCCACTAAGATTGATGCTTAAAAACCCAGTGGTCTTAGCAAGCAAAAAAAGAATTATTCTTGATCAGATATTTAAAGATAAAGTAAGTGAACTAACGCTTAAGTTCTTTAAAATTCTTTCAAGAAAAAACAGACTTAGTATTTTGCCTTATGTAGCAGACGAAGTACTAAGATTGTATAACAAAATAAATGGCTTGCAAGAAAGCACAGTTACTACTTCAATTCCTTTGACCAGCGATATGAGAGCAGAGGTTATAAAATTTGTAGAAGAAGTTTCTGGTAAAAAGGCTTTATTGAACGAAAAAGTAGATAAAGATCTGATTGGTGGATTTGTGTTGAAAATTGGTGATAAACAAATCGATAATTCAATTGCAGGAAAACTGAATAAGTTAAAAATCCAGTTAATGGATGCCTGAGAGTATTAATTTAGAAAATTTACGCTTAATCATAAATTTAAAAAAACAAAAATGGCGCAGCAGGTAAGACCAGACGAGGTCTCAAATATACTTAGAGAACAACTTTCCGATTTCAAATCAGAAGCGGAACTGGAAGAAGTTGGAACTGTACTTCAGGTTGGTGATGGGGTTGCTAGAATCTACGGCCTTTCAAACGCACAATCTGGTGAGCTTTTAGAATTTGCTAGTGGCGAAGCAGGTTTAGTACTTAACCTAGAAGAAGATAACGTTGGTGCTGTAATTTTAGGAGAACCTACTTCTGTAAAAGAAGGAGATTCTGTTAAAAGAACTGGAAAAATTGGTTCAGTAAAAGTGGGTGAAGGCCTTTGCGGAAGGGTTATCAACACACTAGGTTTACCAATCGATGGTAAAGGCGAAATTGAAGGTGAGTTATTTGAAATGCCTCTAGAGCGTAAAGCTCCTGGTGTAATCTACAGAAGCCCTGTAAACGAGCCATTACAAACTGGTATTAAGTCTATCGACTCTATGATTCCAATCGGAAGAGGACAAAGAGAGTTGGTAATTGGTGACAGACAAACTGGTAAAACAGCTGTTGTTATCGATACTATTATTAACCAGAAAGAATTTTACGAAAAAGGTGAGCCTGTTTACTGTATCTACGTAGCAATCGGACAAAAAGCATCTACTGTTGCTGGTGTTGTTGCTGAGTTAGAAAAAGCAGGTGCATTACCATATACAACTATTGTTGCTGCAAACGCATCAGACCCTGCTCCAATGCAGTTCTTTGCTCCATATACTGGTGCTGCAATTGGTGAGTATTTCCGTGATACTGGTCGTCCTGCACTTGTAGTTTACGATGACCTTTCTAAACAAGCTGTTTCTTACAGAGAAGTGTCTCTACTTCTTAGAAGACCTCCAGGACGTGAAGCTTACCCTGGTGACGTATTCTACTTGCACTCAAGATTATTAGAGCGTGCTGCAAAAATTATCCCTTCAGATAAAATTGCAGAGCAAATGAACGACTTACCAGAGTCTTTAAAAGGTAAAGTTAAAGGTGGTGGATCACTTACTGCATTACCAATTATCGAAACTCAAGCTGGTGACGTTTCTGCTTATATCCCGACTAACGTAATCTCAATTACTGATGGTCAGATATTCTTGGAGAGTAACTTATTTAACTCAGGTATTAGACCTGCAATTAACGTAGGTATCTCAGTATCAAGGGTAGGGGGTTCTGCTCAAATCAAATCAATGAAGAAAGTAGCTGGTACATTAAAGCTTGACCAGGCACAATTTAGAGAGCTTGAGGCTTTTGCTAAATTCGGTTCTGATCTTGATCCTGCTACTAAACTTACTATTGAGAGAGGTAGAAAAAACCAAGAAATATTGAAACAAGCTCAGTTCTCTCCACTTTCTGTAGAAGGCCAAGTAGCAATTATCTATGCATCAACCAATGGTTTATTAGATACTGTTCCTACTGAGAAAGTGAAAGCTTTTGAGGAAGAATACCTCGAAGTTTTGAACAGCAAGCATAAAGATATAATGAACAAATTAGGTGCTGGTAAGCTTGAAGACGATGTAAAGTCTACTTTAGAAAGTGTTGCTAAAGAAGTATCAGCAAATTATTAATAAGTAAGGTAAGTATTAAGCCGGTTAATTCCGGCTTTTCTTTAAATATTAAACGGAAATGCCGAATCTTAAGGAAGTAAAGAACAGGATTGTTTCAGTAAAATCTACCCAGCAGATTACCAAAGCCATGAAAATGGTGGCTGCAGCTAAATTGAGAAAAGCTCAGGATAGAATCATCCAAATAAGACCTTATTCTCAAAAATTGAATAACATATTGCAAAACGTTTCTGCAACATTGGGAGATGAGATTGAAAACGCATATGCTGTTGAGAGAGAGGTGAAAAAGGTGTTGGTTGTAGTAATTACATCTGACCGTGGTTTATGCGGTGGTTTCAATGCCAATGTTAATAAGAAGGCACTTAGTTTAATAGAAGGAAAATACCAATCGCAGTTAGCAAGCGGAAATGTAGAGATTCTTAGTATTGGTAAAAAAGGATACGATTACTTTAAGAGAAGAGATTTCGATGTTAATACAGAGTATCTAGAGTTATTCTCTGATCTTAACTTCGATAGTGTAAGAGCTGCTGCTGAATACGCAATGAATGGTTTTCTTGCTAGGGAATTTGATGTAGTAGATATTATCTATAATGAGTTTAAAAATGTAGCAACTCAAGAAACTAGAGTTGAGCAATTCTTGCCAATTGCTTCTGAGCCTAGCTCAGAAAACAGTGGACAAGATGTTCAAATGGACTACATTTTTGAGCCAAATAAAATGGATATCGTGAAGGAGTTGATCCCTAAGAGCTTAAAAATTTCTTTCTATAAATTCCTTTTAGAGTCTAATGCTGCTGAACATGGCGCTCGTATGACAGCTATGGATAAAGCGACAGACAACGCTCAGGAATTAATTAAAGAGCTTCAATTAACTTATAACCGTACTAGACAGGCGGCAATTACTACAGAAATTTTGGAAATTGTTGGTGGTGCAGAAGCTTTGGCAAACGGTTAATAGCTACAATAAAAGATTTTAGAAACCGGTATTTATACCGGTTTTTTTTTAATCTTTACTTAACTCGTCTCAAAAGTGTACAACTATAACCACTTGCTTCCATAGACGAAACCAAGCCAAGGCGATTAATATAACCAGCTAAAGTATTCTCTTCGAACTGAAGAGTAGCCACTGTGTCAAATTCTGATTTGGAGTAAAAATAAGCAGATATACCAGCATTTCGCGCTAGACTTACTCCACTTACAATCATATAATCATAATCGAATTTTGTTCGTAATGCTTCTTCTCTATTTTCCAGTGTATTATAGAGGTTATAATAATGATAGAAAGAACCATTTTCGGTAACTGCATAATAAAAAAGGGGATCTCCTATAACTTTGCTACCTACTGGAATGTGTTGTTTTATAAACAAATTGGCTTTTTCAGCATTTCTTCTTGGTAACTCAACCAATACTTGAAAAGTCTTAAAAAGGAACAAAGCCAGATTGAAAAAAAACAATGCGAAAAAAATAAAGTTAAATTTCTTTCTAAATTTCAAAGTAAAATGGATTTAAAATAATTTTAGGTTGTTACTAAGACATTGATACAAAAAACAGGGAATCTGTTTAACAAATATCTGTATTATCTAATTAATAAATCCTTCTAAAAATAATATAGCACAGTATTTACAATGAAAAATACGAAAATATCTTTTGAAGATACCCGACAGTTTAGCGATTTATTTCTGGACTACATTAACCAAAAAGAAACAGTTAAGAGCTTTTATGAACTACCTCCACAATTAGAATCTTTCGAAAAACAAATAAAAAATAAACAAGCTGCATTTAGTACTTCTACAAGAGAGAAACTTTACGAAGTTTTAGTAAAACAATACGAAGGCTTAGAGCATATGCCTAAGGCGTCTATAGAATTACTAAAAGCAGATAATACCTTCACAGTAATTACAGGTCATCAGTTAAATATCTTTTCAGGACCACTGTATTTTATATACAAAATTGTATCTGTAATTAACCTTGCCAGAAAGTTAGCCGACGCCTATCCTAAATATAACTTTGTGCCTGTTTATTGGATGGCGACAGAAGATCACGACTTCGAGGAAATAAAGAAAATCGTATTATTCGGTAAAGAATATATTTGGGAGCACCCAGAAGCAAATGGAGCAGTTGGTAAACTAGACCTAAAAGGTGTTGAAACATTTATTGAAAGTGTTGGTGAAGTGCCTGAGTTCTTGAAAGACGCTTACCTAAACAGTGATAATCTTGCAGAAGCGACTCGTAAATTTGTAAATCACTTATTCGGGAAAGAAGGTCTTGTAATAGTAGATGCTGACTGCAAAGAGTTAAAAGAAGAATTTAAAGAGGTAATTAAAGACGATTTACTCAATCATAATGCAAAACAGAAAGCTGATGAAGCTACTGCTGCATTAGAAGAATTAGGTTACAAATCGCAAATATTCCCAAGAGATATTAACTTCTTCTATTTGCAAGATGGTCTTAGAGAAAGAATAGAAAGAGAAGGCGATACATATCAAGTATTAAACTCCGATATCAGTTTTAGCCAAGAGCAAATACTAGAAGAATTAGAAAAGAATCCTGAGTGTTTTAGCCCTAATGTAGTGTTGAGACCATTATATCAGGAGGTGATTTTACCAAACCTAGCTTACATAGGTGGTCCATCAGAAGTAGTTTACTGGCTACAACTAAAAGGCGTTTTCGATCATTTTAATACCCCCTTCCCAATTCTTCTTCCAAGAAACTTTGCTTTGGTAATTAATAAAAGCAACGGTAAAAAATTCCAAAAACTTGGTCTTTCGCATAACGATCTTTTCAAAGACGAGCACCAATTAAAATCGGCCTTTGTAAATGATAATTCAGAGGTAAACCTTGGGCTTGATCAAGAAATTACTGCACTTGAAAAAATATTTGAAGGCATATTAAGCAAAGCGGTAAGTATAGATGCATCTCTTAAAGGCTATGTGGGAGCAGAAACCCAACGCATGGTTAAGCAGATGGAAAACATCAAAAAGAGATTAAAGAAAGCTGAAGAAAATAAGCAAGAAACTGAGATAAAGCAGTTGCTTAATCTAAAAGATAAATTATTCCCTAATGGAGTGCCTCAAGAAAGACTTGAAAACTTCTTGAGTTTTTACCTCAACAATCCAGACTTTATTAAAGACTTAATTTACTTTTTCAATCCTCTTGAGTTTAGTTTTAATATTCTTGAAGACGAATAAGCAATTGTTACAATATTACTTTTAAGTTAAAATTTAAGCAGAATTGAAAAATTCTGCTTTTTTGTTGAACTTTTTAGGTAGGTAAATGGTAATGTATAAATTACATGTTGTACCATTTATTTTTAACAAACCAATGAAATTATTTTCAGAATATAAACTTGGTAACCTTACATTACAAAATAGAATTGTTATGGCTCCAATGACAAGAAGTAGAGCCATAGATAATTTACCAAATGATTTAATAGCTGAATACTACGGACAGCGTTCAAGTGCTGGTTTAATTATAACAGAAGGAACAGCTCCATCAGCAAACGGATTAGGCTATGCTAGAATCCCAGGACTTTTCACTGATGAGCAAATAGAAGGTTGGAAAAAAGTAACTGCCGCTGCACATAAAAATGGTGCAAAAATATTTGTTCAGATGATGCACACAGGTAGAGCAAGCCACCCAGATAACATGTCTGAAGGAACTGAGATTGTTGCTCCATCTTCAATTGCTTTATCAGGTGAAATGTATACTGATACCAAAGGCCCTCAAGCACATCCAGCACCAAAAGAAATGACTAAGGCTGATATCGATCAGGCTATCCAAGAATTTGTAACTGCATCTAAAAACGCAATTGAAGCAGGTTTTGATGGTGTAGAAGTACACGCTGCAAACGGTTATTTAATAGAGCAGTTTATCAATACTGCATCTAATAAAAGAACAGATGAGTATGGTGGAAGTGTAGAGAACCGTACGCGCTTTGTATTAGAAGTTACTGAAGCAATTGCAAATGCTATTGGTGCAGATAAAACAGGTATTCGTGTTTCTCCTTATGGCGTATTTAACGATATGGAAGTATACGAAGAGCTTGATGCTACTTACGAATACCTTACAAAGAAATTAAGCGATCTTAAATTGGCTTATATCCATGTGGTAGATCACTCAAGCATGGGTGCACCAGCAGTGCCGCAAGAGATTAAAGATAAAATTAGAGACTTATTTAAAGGAACTTATATCTTAAGTGGTGGATACGATTTAGAAAGAGCTGAAAAAGAATTAGAAGAAGGTAAAGGTGAATTAGTCGCTTTCGGAAGAGCTTTTGTTGCAAACCCAGACTTAGTAGAGAGATTTAAGCAGAAGGCTGAGTTAAATCAACCAGACTTCGGTACATTCTACACACCGGGTGAGAAAGGATTTACAGATTATGCATTTCTTGCATAAAATAAATGAACAAGAGAGGTTTCGAGAGAAACCTCTTTTTTTATATTAACTCACAAAGTATTCACTAGAGATTGTTAGCATATCTGTGCAGCAGTATAAAATTTCACCTTTCTGAGATATTTCAATAGTAACAGCGCCGTGTTTTTCTAGCTTATCTAATAATTTCTTTACTTTTTCTACCGGAAATTCTAAAGCAATAACCAACTCGCTTAGTGTGGCTCTACCATGATTATTTGAGATGTACTTCAATAAATTGATCTGATCTATTTTTCTTTGATCTTTATTTAACCATATA
>PBYL01000404.1 GCA_002729595.1 Thalassovita sp.
AAATGATGTTCCCGGTGGTAAAATTTTAACCGGCGGTATGGATATGTCGATGGCTAAATCCTCATCAGGGAGTAATACAAAAAGTGCCAAAAGAGTAACCGAAATGCCAGAGTCTTGGACAGATGGGCCAGAAGTGACTTTGTCTTTAGGTACTAAGCCGGGTTTATTATTCAATACAAAAACATTGGAAGTAAAAGCAGGAAGCAAAGTGTCGATCACCTTTAGTAACAATGATGATATGTTGCATAATCTGGTAATTACAAAACCGGGTGATGCGATTGATGAAGTGGCAAAATTGGCAGAAAATCTGGGCTTAGATGGACCTGATAAAAACTATGTACCAGATACAGATAAGGTGTTATTCCACAGTAATATCCTTCAACCTGAATCATCAGAAACTATTTATTTCACTGCACCAACCGAACCGGGCGAATATAGATATGTCTGTACTTTCCCTGGGCACTCGTATACCATGAGAGGAACATTGATTGTGAAATAGCTAAGTTCTTTAGCTTTTTACTCGACATTGGATAACAGTTTTATACAATTGAATATTAAAGCTATATTTAGTTGTAAAATCTATAAAATAACGGAAGTGAAAAAAACTATCTCAGGATTATTCCTGCTATTAACGATGCTGACTGCCTGTAACAAAGAAGTTACGGAAACTCAGAAAGAAGGACAAAAAACTGAAACAACTTATCAAACTACTGGCAGTATTGAGCGATTAAGTGAAAAACTCGATGCACTTATTTCTAAAGATGCAAAGCTCGAAATACTGGCCTCGGGATTCAATTGGTCTGAAGGTCCGCTATGGTTAGAGAGTGAAAATAAGTTGATTTTTTCAGATGTGCCTGAAAATAAAATTTACCAATGGTCACCCGGAGATACAACAGCCAGTTTATATTTGGAACCATCTGGTTATACAGGCACAGCCACACATGGTGGTGAAATGGGTGCGAATGGATTAATTCTAGATGCGGATAATAAATTAATTCTTTGCCAGCATGGGAATCGCCAATTGGCTCGAATGGTTTCGCCTATTACTCAACCTTCATCCGATTTTGAACCAATTGCCAATAACTGGGAAGGTAAGAAATTTAATAGCCCGAATGATGTGGTTTTAAGCAAGAAGGGTATTTTTTATTTTACTGATCCGCCATATGGATTACCAAAATTACCAGAAGTTGTAGAGGGTGATCCTTTAGATAATAATCCGGCAAGAGAGATTTCTTTTGAGGGAGTTTACAGTGTAAAAGATGGAGAGGTGGAATTACAGTCTAATGAACTAGACAGACCCAATGGCATTTTACTTTCGCCAGATGAATCTAAGATTTATGTGGCTAATTCTGATCCTAAGCGACCAATTTGGATGCTTTATGATATAAGCGAAGAAGGTAATTTTATTAATGAAAGGGTATTTTTTGATGCCAGCGAATTAGCCAAGCAAGCTCCCGGAATGCCAGATGGAATGAAAGCCGATGATAATGGAAATTTGTTTGCAACTGGTCCAGGTGGTGTATTGATTTTTACACCCGAAGGTGAACATTTGGGAACAATAAAAACGGGTGTTGCAACTGCCAACTGTGCTTTTAATTCAGACTATTCAGTATTATACATTACCGCCGATATGCATTTAATGAGATTGGTATTGAAGCCTTAAATCGATAGATATTAGTTTTGGTTTTATGAATCAAGTATGAAGCATATCAATAAATCAAGACTGCGGAAAATTAGTATCGATAATGAAACTTACTTGTGGAAAGTTGGTCATTACCATTTAACAGAGTTTACTTATTCTGAATGTGCTGAAAAGGTTACTATCTATTTGGAGGGTTTTAAAAACGCTCCTCTTAATCTTTTATTTAGGCAGGAAGATAATGATGCAAACAGCAACAGAAAATGGATTGTTGGTTATCCTGATACAGGTGTAATATGGCTTTTTACACAAAAAGATTCCAACAATCCACAAACTGAAAGTGTGAGCATTAACTTAAATCGACCAGCTATTATCAGAAAAATTATTGAATATTTTATTTCGAATGGATGGAGCCCAAAAACATCTAATAAATCATTTATAGTATCTAATGGATTGGAACTTTTAGATAGGATTGATTTCCCCAATGGAATAAAATAGACAAATCTTAGAGGTTAAATTTTAATAAGTATTATTCCAATTTTGATCTGCTTTCTTTTTCAGATTGGCTTCATCTGTATTCCAATCCTTTAAAGTATTATTAAAAAAGAAGTTGTAAAACAGATATAGTTTGCCATCGGTGATTTTAAAAGTTTCTGGATCAACTTTAACCTTGCTGCCATCTAGCCCCATCGCATAAGCACACCAACCACCATATTGAGGTTCAAATTTTTCGGGTGTTTTTAGAAATGTTTCTTTGTTTTTTTCAGAAGAGAAAAGATAGGGAATGCCTTTGTAATTGGCCTTAAATTTATTTGAACCCTTTACAGCTTTGCTTTCAGTAAAGTAGGCAACTGGATCGTAACCCTGAATGGCATATTCTTTTTCCAGATTAAAATTTGATTTTCTATCAGATTCATTCTGTGCCATTAGGTTGAAACCAAACAGCATAAAACAAAGCTGTAAGCTCATGATAATACTATACTTGATCATCTAAAATACTAGGGTTAAATGGAAGACAAATGATGTTAATCAAAGCACTAACCTAAATTGAGTGATTTAGGTTTCAATGTAACTCAACTTGTATAATTTCTGTAGAAGATTAATATTAAAATAATCCTTATTTTTTGGCTAATTTTTAGGTTTTTCAAGTTGTTTTAATGTAAACTGACTTTCTTTATATGAAGCATCTATTAGTTTTTCTTCTTCTTTCTCATTCAATATTTGATTTAGAAGCTCAATCATCACTTCCGATATTGAAACCTGTAGTTGGTAATGACAATGTATATACAAAACTCGATCAACAACATTGGGATAAGGCTATAGAGCTTTACGAAGGAGAAACTGAATACATTAAGCTAGCTGATGATGAAAAAAAGTTAATTGATGCATTAGAAATGGGAGAAGGACCATTAACAGAGGGGCCAGGTTGTAGTTGGTATTGTGGAGGTGGACCTTACAAGATTTCAGCATCAAGTCATTTACAAACTTCGGGCAAGAACAATTACATATCAGAGAACTCACATGATTTTAATCTATTCACTGCATGGGTTCCTAATACAAATGATGGTGTTATTGGGCAAAGTATCAGTTATTATTTCTCACCAAACTCACCCAGAATTAACCAGATTAAAATCTATAATGGTTATATAAAAAATAGTGATCTGTGGGCAGCAAATGCTAGAGTGTCAAAGTTTAAGTTACTAATCAATGGTCAACCCAAAGCCATTTTAGAATTGTTAGATTTACCTAGTACTCAAATCTTTTCAATAGATCCTATTAACTCTACCGAGAGTAATCAAGATTTAATTGTGACTTTCGAGATTCTGGAAATTTATAAAGGTGATAAGTATGACGATGTAGCTATAAGTGAAATAAACTTTAATGGATTAGATGTTCACTGCTTTGCCGCGGGTACTAAAATTACATTGGCAGATAGTACACTAAAAAGTATTGAAGATATTCAAATAGATGATTTAGTTCTATCTTTTAATACTACTTCAAATAAAATAGAAAAGGTAAAAGTGACAAAGAAGATTCAAGTATTTCATGAAAACTTACTTAAACTTAAATTGTCTGATCGAGAAGTTATAGTTACAGACGACCATCCGTTTTGGGTGGAAGGTAAAGGTTGGGTTTCTGTTAATCCTGATAAATCGAATCATAATTATGAGCAAGAAGATGCCATTAAACAACTTTTGACAGGAGATAAAATATTTATTCCTCTATTGAATAAATCTGTAGAATTATTGGATATTGTGCAAATAGATAAAGGTCAAATGACTTACACTTTGAATCTTAAAAACGGACAAAGTTTTATTGCTAATGGTATGCTTGTTAAAACGGAAGTGGAAAAGAAATCAAACTAAATATCAATCTAAAAAAATTGCAAGCAAAATATAAACTCGTCGATTCATCATTTCCTGAAAAAGAAGTTTCAGAATGGTATATATTTCTTTTTCCAAGTATAATTCTACTATTCGCACTTTCTATTATAAATTTTTATAGTCCTCCAAACTGGAAAACCCCTTTAGTATTACTAGTGTTAGGTTTGGTATTATTTGATGCTTCATACTGTTTTACTCGAACTTTAAATAGTGATTGGGTAAGTAAAAAGCATATTGTTGGTTTTGTTTTGATGAGTGAAACTTCTATTGAAGTTCATCAGAATAACAGAGAATTAATTATTGATATCTCCTCAATTAGAGAACTGAATTTAAATAGCAATTATATTCGAGGTAAAAAATACAAGAGAGGCATGAGGCATAATGGCTTGTGTTCATTAGTTATAAATCCATCAAAGACCAATGAAAAAGCATTGAAAATCTTAATAGAAAATGATAAACAATACGAGGTTTTGAAATCTTTTTTAAAGATCCTTTACAATGAAAAAGTAAATATTAAAGAAACAGTTTTTTGTAGTTACAAAACGTCTTTGTTAGTCTAGAACTGTTTAATTTACATTTTCAAAAATGCTTCGAAAAAACATGTCAATTGCCTGCATTATAGAGAATAATCACTAACTTTATTACCCTTCCACCCAAAACAAAAGAATATTAACAGAAATTGCCGTTTTACTGGCAGAATCTTCCATATATGGCTTATAAAAGCAAAAAAAATTAAAACAAATTCGCAATTTTGTTTAATCTATACATTGTTTTTGTGTAATTTTATGCAGGCTTAACTACTGAAACAAATTATGAAAAAAATACCCCCAAAAGGTATAATAAACAAACAGATTTCTATCAAACTCACCGAGGCTGAACTAAGCCGTTTCAAAGCGTTTTGCAAGGTATTAGATATGAGTTACTCTGATGTTTTCAGAGCAATGTGTAATCAAATTATTAAAAAAGAAACACGCAAAAGAGGAATCGACCTTAAAGCTCACGAGCCTGAAATTATCTTCAATCCTTGTAAATTCGAACCAGCACAACTGGATATTTTTAAAGACTTTATTTTTCAGGAAAGTAAAACACTTACCCGAAGAATGAATACTAATATCAATTCTGAAGAGCAGCACTGATTTATTTTGCTGTTCCATATATTTTCATTAAGTATGAAGTAAATTGTTGGTGGAAACTCAAATCCACCATTAACCTTTTATTCCGAAAAAATTAAGACACATGAAAGCATTATTTATCGGCGGCTCTGGCAACATTAGTACACCTGTAAGCAAACTGGCAATTGAGAGAGGAGTAGAACTGTATCATCTAAACAGAGGAACAAGAAAGGTAGATATTCCCGGTGTAAAAGTGATAAAAGGTGATATTACTAAGAAAGATGAAGTAGCGGCTGCGATTGCAGGACATGAGTGGGATGTGGTGGTGAACTGGATTGCCTTTACCAAAGAAGATATTTTACGCGACTACGAATTGTTTAAAGACAATTGTAAGCAATATATATTTATAAGTTCTGCTTCAGCATATCAAAAGCCGCTAACCCATCCGGTAATTACAGAGAGCACTCCACTTAAAAATCCATATTGGCAGTATTCAAGAGACAAGATTAGCTGCGAGGAAACATTAGAATCTCTTTTTAGGCAAAAAGATTTCCCGATGACGATCGTGCGACCATCTTTAACTTACGATACTGTAATTCCTGTAGCCATCGGTAGTTGGGACGATTACACCATTATCGATCGAATGAAAAAAGGCAAACCAGTCATTATTCATGGTGATGGTAGTTCTCTTTGGACAATTACCCATGCACGCGATTTTGCAGTAGGTTTTATTGGTTTAATGGGGCACCAACAAGCTTTGGGGCAATCTTTCCATATAACTTCAGATGAGTTATTAACTTGGAATCAGATATACGAAGCTGTGGCGAATGCAGCAGGCGTGCCGTTAAATGCCATTCACATTGCATCAGATTTTATTAGTGAAGCAGCTAAAAAATTAGATTGGTGCAGCATGGGAGGTGATTTTATGCTGGGTAACCTACAAGGAGACAAAGCTGTAAGTACCATTTTCGATAATACAAAGATCAAAACTTTTGTGCCTGAGTTCAACGCAACCACTACTTTTAAAAAGGGAATAAAAGAAACTGTAGAA
The DNA here is from genome assembly GCA_002729595.1 of Thalassovita sp. Taxonomy (GTDB): domain Bacteria; phylum Bacteroidota; class Bacteroidia; order Cytophagales; family Flammeovirgaceae; genus Chondrinema. The sequence continues at coordinate 6,187 of PBYL01000404.1, forward strand.
TGGTTTGAAGCTGATCCATCTCGCATGGTAATTCGTGAAGAGAACAATCGATTTATGGATGCAATTATCGAAGCATATCAGGCTGGTTAAACAAAGTGTAGCAGTGAGAAGCTATGTTGCAAGAATTTAAACTGTCAGATTTTTACTTATTGCAAGAATGGGTAACCAGTAGCGAATTACTTTTTAGGTTTGGCGGTAGCACTTTTCAATATCCGCTAAACGAAAAACAGATTGAAGATTACCTAATAGTTCATCCTGATAGAAAGTTCTATATAGATTTTTTGGAAGATGGTAGACCTTATGCATTCGGAGAGATTATTCCTCAAGATAATGATTCTGTTCGATTAGGTAGACTTTTAATTGGGAACCCTACTGAGCGAGGTAAGGGCTTAGGAGTAAAATTTGTCAATGCACTATTGAAAGAAGCAAAAAGCCATTTTAAAGTAAATTCTGTAGATTTATTTGTAATTAAGGGCAATACTGCGGCAATACGCTGTTACCATAAAGTAGGCTTTAGTTTTACTGAAGATGCACCGTTTATTCTTTCGCACGAAGGCAAAGATTTTTTTATATTAAAAATGAACATTCTATTAAGTTAAATTCAGAATGGACACGATTTATCATATTACAGACAAACACGACTGGGAGTCAGCACAGTTCCAAGGATTTTATAGTCCTGTTTCGCTTGATCTGGAAGGGTTTATCCATTGTTCTACCCCTGATCAAACAGAAGAAACAGCTAATCTTTATTACAAAGGCAGAGAGAATCTAGTTTTGCTTTGTATCGAAACAAAGTTGGTAAAGGCAGATTTGCGTTTTGAAGCTCCTGCCAGTGCAGATAGCAATGTAAAGCGTAAAGGTTTATTTCCACATATCTATGGAAATTTAAATCTGGATGCTGTTGTAAACGTACTACCTTTTACACCAAATGCTGAGGGTAAATTTTCTTTACCTACAGAATTAAAATAGATATTCAATTAATTGAAAAACCCAGCGACTAAATGTGAATCAATTTAGTCGCTGGGTTTGTATTTTCTTTTATAAAAAGTTTGAAGTATTAGTTGCTACTGGTTGCCACCTGAAAATTGTAATCACCAGAACCTACTTTTACTTTCAAATACTTGCCTTCCATACCGAGTATCTCAATATCTTTAGAAGTCGAGATGTTTTGTCCGTTTTCCATTACTGCATTTTCAGACTCTGATGGTATGTAAACTGTAGCTGTGGTATTAACTGGAATAACTACATTCATTTTAAACACATTGCTGGCAATATCCCAACCAGATGTAATTTGTCCATAATTAGATTCGAGACTAGCAGTTGCTTGAGTGAGTCCACCACCAGTCGTAGGTTTAATTACAATTTGCTTGTAACCCGGAGCATCAGCTTCTGTATCGAGACCAGTAATGTTTCTGTACATCCAATCGCCAATGGCTCCATATGCATAGTGATTGAAAGAGTTCATTCCTGGGTTTTGGAAAGTACTGTCTGGCTTAATTCCATCCCAACGCTCCCAAATTGTAGTAGCTCCCATTGTTACAGGGTAAAGCCAAGATGGATAGCTTTTCTGCATGAGTAGGGTATAAGCCACATCATCGTAACCATTGGCACTTAACACATGGCAAAGGTAAGGAGTACCTAAGAAACCAGTAGTTAAATGGTTGTTGTATCGTTGCACATTTTCAACCAATCTTTCGGCTGCTTGCTTTCTTAAATTTTCTGGCAACATATCGAAGTGGAGCGCCAACACATAGGCAGTTTGTGTACTAGAAACCAATCTGCCATTTGGTGTGAGGTACTCTCTTTTAAATGCATCTCTGGTTTGTTGCGCTAGTTTCTCGTATTTCGATACATCATTTGATTTGCCCAAAACCTTAGCTGCTTTTACTACCAAATCAACCGAGTGTGTATAGAAACACTGAGCGATTAGATATTTATCGGTTACAGCAGCCATACCGCTGTTATCATCGAAAGGTCTGTAAAATAGCCAATCGCCAAAATGGAAACCTGTATTCCATAAATTGTTATTGCTTTTTGTGCCAATGTAATCTACCCAGCTTTTCATACTCTCGAATTGCTCTTCCAACACGGCTGTATCGCCATAAGCCAAGTACATGGTCCAAGGGATAATAGTCGCTGCATCAGCCCAACCGGCAGAGCCATGTCCATTTTCACCTAATACATTTGGAATTACGTGAGGCACACTTCCATTTTTTTGATCAGCAGCAAGGTCTTTTAACCATTTAGAAAAGAAGTTTTTCACATCGAAATTATAAGAAGCAGTACGGGCAAACGCTTGGGCATCACCAGTCCAACCAAGGCGTTCGTCTCTTTGCGGGCAGTCTGTTGGTACATCTAAAAAGTTACCTCTTTGTCCCCACTGTATGTTGTGTTGGAGTTGGTTAATCAATGGATCAGAAGAACTGAATGTTCCGGTTTTTTCCATATCGGAATATAAGGCAACCGCTGTCAGATTTTCCTTTTGCAACTCTCCCGGAAAACCTTCTACTTTAATGTATCTGAATCCTTGGAAGGTAAAATGAGGTTCAAAAAACTCTTCGTCTCCGCCTTTTAAAGTATACACATTTTCTTGGTCGGCAGCTCTTAGGTTAGTGGTATAAAAGTTACCTTCTTTATCAAGCACTTCTGAATGGTAAATAGAAATTTCATCACCCGCTTTACCTTTCACTTTTATTTGTACCCAGCCAACTAGGTTTTGCCCAAAGTCTACCACCAATTCATTTTTTGGGGTTCTAAAAATAGCTTGTGGCTCAAAAGTTTCGTGTTTTCTTATAGGCTCGTTATAAGTGGCAACAAGATTTGAATTATCAAAATTTTCAACTTTTACACCTTTCCATTTACTATCATCATAACCGGTTTTATCCCAGCCAGACAATTCTTTTCGGGCATCGTATTTTTCACCATTATAAATCTCAACACTGGTAATTGGCCCAGTACTGCTTTTCCAAGAATCGTCTGTGATAATCACTTCTTCAGAACCATCTGTATACTGCACATGTAATTGCATAATTAGAGAGATATCTGTTCCGAAGTGGTCGTAGCCTTTTTCCCAAGCGAGCTTGCCACGGTACCAGCCATTGCCCAAAGAAACACCAATGGCATTTGCTCCGGTTTTTACTTGTGATGTAACATCATATACCTGATACTGCAATCTTTTATTATAACTTGTCCAGCCGGGAGTGAGGTAAGCATCACCCACTCTTTGTCCGTTTATACGTGCTTCGTATACGCCATGTGAGGTAATAAATGCCGTAGCAGATTGAATACTCTTACTTGCTGAAAACTCTTTTCTAAAATATGGGCTTGGTCGGCTTTTGTCTTCGGTATATCCGGGGCTAATCCATTTGGCAGTCCAAGCATTGGTATTAAAAAAGCCGGTATGCCAATAAGCAACATTGCTCCACTTAGAAGCTTTATTATGATTATCCCAAACTCTTACTTGCCAGTAATAGCGTGTATTTGGTTTTAAAGCTTCGCCTTTGTAATTGATATACACCGATTGGTCTGTGTTAACCTTGCCAGAAGTCCACACGAGATTTTTACCTCGGCTTACATCTTTTTCTGTTTTAGCCACACGTACTTCGTAAGCAGATTGCATCGTATTGCGTTTGTCGCTTTCGATTTTCCAGCTAAATCGGGGCTTTTCAATATCAATACCAATAGGGTTAATTCGGTGCTCTAAGAGCATTTCGCTAATACTTACCTGAGCCAATATTTGGTAGGAAACCATTAGCAGGAGGGATAGAGGTAATATAATTTTTTTCATCTTCATTGTTACATTTATCTTCATTGATTCTTATATAAACTTAGAATTTTGCCTAAATAATTGAAAGTTTTGCTCTCAAACTTTTGCTGAGATGAGTAAAAAGCAGTGTTGAACTGTATTTTATTACTTTTAATTGAGATTAAAATTACCAATAAAAGCGTATTCGTTTATCCTGCTCTTTTGTCCACTTTCGAACAGCATTGCATCATAACGAACAGCTCTCTAGAGCCCTCCGGAGCCGTATCTTGCTGTTTTTCAGTAACTTGTATTAAAAGGTACTGGGTTTGATAAATTTCTGATGAGTAATTACCTAAACTTTTTACATATGAAAAATTTCTTACTTAGTCTTGGCGCTTTTTTTATCTGTTTCGCTACTGCAAACACTCTTTTCGCTCAAGATGATGATAAAGACGGAAGCAAAAACAAAGAAAAAATAGTAATTAAAGTCAATGGCGAAGAACACGACTTTAGTGCTTATATCTCAGAAATAGTGGAGTCTAGTGTTGAAAAAGTAACTAGTAGTTTTGAGGCAAGCTTCGACGATAACACTTTCAACTTCTCGGTAGATTTTGGTGATGAAAGTGATTGGGAAGCTTGGGGTGAAAATCTTGGTAAATCAATCGAGAACATGGTAAATAACATGGACATCGAATTGACAGATATTGATCCAGAAGATTTTGATGATGTTAATTTTGATAACGATCACCATAATCACAGAGGCAGTGATGTAATTAGAGATATTGAAAAAGAGTATGGCTCTAAAGTAGAGAATATCGAAAAGATGAACATCAAGATAAGAGAAGAAAAAGTAATTATAGATGTGAAAGCTAGATTGGAAAATGGCAAAGTGGTAAACAAAAAAATCGAAGAAGAACGAGACGATAATTAATATGTGACTAGCTGATGTAAAAGATTACATCTACCACAAATGCTAAAACAGAGGGCAGCTGTTCTGCAGGTTCTATATTTTATATAAATCTGTATGAACAGCTTTTTTTATGCCTTATCCTCACCTTTACCCTTCAAGTTTTTCTTTTTCGGTTTTGTTGGAGACTGCATTTTTTTGATGTCTTCTTCAGGTGGTAATTCTTCGGGAGTTACTTCTTTTTTCATGAGCACACTTCTAATCTCTTTGTTACTGGCTTTGTGCTCTTCAGAAATATTTTTTTCTCCCTGCAAATTCTTCTGCTTAACAGTGTGGTTACTAATCTCGGTGGCAAAAGTTTTACCCGTTAGTAAAATGCTATCCATAAAATCATCGGGGTCATCTTCTTTTGAGATGCTGTATTTTTCATTCATATCAGTACCGTCAAACAAACTTTCGTCTCCGGCTCTCACTACACGAAGAAAACCTTCATCATCCACCCCCCTTTCTTTTATGTTTTTGTAGAACTTCTCCTGAGTCTCTTTTAGCTTTTTATGGTAAGCGAGTCTTTTGTTTTGCCTTTCATTAATCGCTTCACTACCTACTTTTGCCAACCATTTCTTAAATGGCTCAGCATTTTTAGAGGGTATTGATTGAATGATACGCAATATGCCTTCTTGATCGGCACAATTTATTTTTTGTTTGCCTCCCGCAGTCTCTACAACAAGGGGGGTGGCAATTTGCCCCCATCCTTCTTTTAAGCCTTGGTCGCGCCTGCGGAGGTCTTTTAAATAACCAGTAGGGTTTTTACTTTCTGATAATACAGCTACCACATCAACAATTACTAAATACCATTGCTGTGTTTCTTCGTCCCAAACTCTGCGTATCTCATTATTAAATAATTCAATCAATTCCATAGCTTTCGTGTTTCAGAAGTTTAATATTATAAAAAATTTTAAACATCAGAAGGATAAATAGATTTGTGCTATTTAACAACACTTTATAACTTCATCGCTCAATTAGTAGTAAAGATGAAAATTATTTTATTTTTTCTAAAGAACTAGCATGCAAAGAAAACGTAATAGACTTTTATATCTATTTCAGGTTGATGAAAGTAAACGAACACCAAAATATAGACAAATTGTAAGATCAGTTGTACATGCTATAAAGAGGGGTGATTTAAAAGTAGGGGAGAAACTACCATCGATCAACGAAGTAAGTGTCGAGTTTTTATTGGCAAGAGAAACAGTGGTGAAAGCCTACAACGATCTGCGAGAAATAGGCATTGTGGTATCGAAACCGGGTAAAGGTATTTATGTGAGGAGCGATGATGTAAGCAAAGAATACAATGTGTTTTTGATGTTTAACAAGTTGAGTCCGCATAAAAAAGTAGTGTATGATGCTTTTGTGAAAGAGATGGGGAAAGATGCCCGCGTGCGATTGTTCATCTACAACAACGACTTCGAAACTTTTAAAAGACAGATAGAAGAAAACAAGGGTAATTTTACCCATTACATCATTATATCGCACTTTTACGGTGTAAACCGACCAGTAAATGCAGTTTTAAAAACATTGCCACGCCATCAATTAATTATACTAGATAGAAAGCTTGATGGACTCACTGAAGAATACCCTGCCATCTATCAAGATTTTGCCAACGATATAAGTCAGGCATTAGAAACGGCCAAAAGCGATTTAAGAAAATACCAAAGGATTAACATGGTATTTCCGGCTTCTTCTTATCACCCAGATGAGATTAAAAAAGGATTTATACATTTTTGCGAAGAAGCGGGTTTCGATTATCGCATCCTTCATCACTTCGAGTATAAACCTGTCCATATTAAAGAAGCTTATATTTTGTTGGAAGAAAACGACCTGTTGGCTTTACTACAAACTGCTCGCGACAATAAATTAAAACTAGGGAAAGACATTGGAGTAATATCTTATAATGAAACTCCGCTAAAAGAATTTATCGCCAATGGTTTAAGTGTGGTTTCTACAGATTTTGAAGCTATGGGTACAACGGCAGCGCAAATGGTTAAAAAAGGAGAGGTAAAAGAAATAGGTAATCCGTTTAGATATATCAAAAGAAAATCTTTATAAAATGCTCATTTCCCTTTCTATTCTAATAGTATAGTACATAACAGCTTTGGTTAGCTAGTGAGGTATATTTGATTTAAAATCAATAAATACTGAATCATGAATATAGTTAGCAAAGAGTTTAAATATGTGGATTATCTGTGGGACGATGAAAAAGCTGCAAAGCTTGAAGGAGATGAAGTAGCACTATTACTATACCGCTCAAATATGTTGGGTGCCGATCTAAGAGTTACTAATTACGGTGGTGGTAACACCAGTTGTAAAACCATTGAAAAAGACCCACTTACAGGAGAAGAAACGGAAGTGATGTGGATTAAAGGTTCTGGTGGCGACATTGGAACATTAAAAAGAAGTGGACTTGCAGGTCTTTACCAAAACAGATTACACGATCTTAAAAAAATATACCGTGGTTTAGAACACGAAGACGAAATGGTGGCATTGTTTAACCACTGTATTTATGATCTTGATTCTAAAGCACCATCAATCGATACTCCGCTTCACGGTTTTTTACCTTTCAAGCATATAGATCACTTACACCCAGATGCATTAATTGCTATTGCTGCATCAAGAGATAGTAAGAAAATTACCGACGAGTTATTCGAAGGAACAATGGGTTGGGTGCCTTGGCAACGTCCGGGTTTTGATTTAGGATTAAAACTCGCTGCTTGTTTAGAAGAAAATCCGGGAATCAGAGGTATCGTATTAGAAAACCACGGACTATTTACTTGGGGTGATACTGCTTATGAGTGCTACATGAACAGCCTTGAGGTTATCGAAAAAGCATCATCATATCTTGAAGAAAATATTAAAGGAAAGCCAGTATTTGGTGGCGCTGTAGTAGAGTCTTTAAAGCCTGAAAACAGAAAAGCACAAGCTGCTACACTTGCTCCATTATTACGAGGACTTTGCTCAAGTGAAAATAGAATGGTAGGTCACTTTACAGATAGCGACCGTGTGTTGGAGTTCATCAACAGTAAAGATTTGGATAAACTAGCGCCAATGGGAACTAGTTGCCCAGACCACTTCTTGAGAACTAAAATTAGACCTCTAGTATTAAATTTTGCAGCAGATGAAGATTTGTCTGATGCAAAAGCTATCAAAGATAAGCTTACTCCACTTTTCGAAGAGTACAGAGCTTACTACAAAGAATATTACGATACACACAAAAGAGATAATAGCCCAGCAGTAAGAGATGCAAACCCAGTTGTAATTCTTTGGCCGGGTGTAGGTATGTTCACTTTTGCTAAAAACAAGCAAACTGCAAGGGTAGCGAGCGAGTTTTATGTGAACGCCATTAATGTAATGAGAGGTGCTGAAGCAGTTTCGTCTTACACTTCTTTACCATTGCAAGAAGCTTTCGATATCGAGTACTGGTTACTAGAAGAAGCTAAATTGCAACGTATGCCTAAAGAGCAACCATTGTCTAGAAAGATTGCTTTAATTACTGGTGGTGGTGGCGGAATCGGTAAAGCGATTGCCGACAAACTTGCTGCTGAAGGTGCTTGTGTTGTTTTAACTGATTTGAGTGAAGAAAGATTGGTAGAAGCAGGTGCAGATTTCGGTAAAGACCAAGCTAGTTGGGTTACTTCGGATGTAACCAACGAAGATTCTGTAAAAGCAGCAGTAGACCATGCAGCATTGGCATTTGGAGGTGTAGATATTATTGTAAACTGTGCAGGTCTGGCAATTTCTAAACCAGTTGATGAAACTACGCTAGACGACTGGAATCTACTTCAAAATGTAATTGTAAAAGGACAATTCTTAGTTTCTCAAGCTGCAATTAGAGTAATGCGCAAGCAAGCTTTAGGTGGCGATATTGTAAACATAGCTTCTAAAAATGCCTTGTTTGCCGGCCCTAACAACATTGGTTATGGAACGGCAAAAGGTGCGCAAGTTCACATGTCTCGCTTGTTAGCAGCAGAACTTGGTCCAGATAAAATTAGAGTAAATGTGGTGAATCCTGATGCAGTAATTGTTGGCTCAAAAATTTGGGAAGGCAAGTGGGCAGCAGGAAGAGCTAAAGCTTACGGAATTACAGTAGAAGAATTACCTGCATTCTATGCAAAAAGAACGCTTATGAATGAAATCATTCTGCCAGAAGACATTGCAAATGGTGTATTTGCTTTTGTTGGTGGTGATCTTTCTAAAAGTACAGGTAATATATTAAATGTTGATGGAGGGGTTGCTACTGCCTTTGTAAGATAATCGAATTATGTATTTCCAATCATAATAATAATAGGTTTGAAAATTAAAAGAGGAAGCTGTATGAGCTTCCTTTTTTTTATGATTGAGTTTGAAATAATCGTCTTTTTAAATTTTGATTGAAGTGATAACTCGTAAATATTAACACTGCCGACCTTGGTCAAACTACCTGTGCCAAAACTAATACTCCAACCAATCCGACAACAGAAACAATGGTTTCCATTACCGACCAAGTTTTAAGGGTTTCAGTTACTGAAAGATTAAAGTATTCTTTAAACATCCAGAAGCCAGAATCATTTACGTGCGAAAACATCAAACTACCAGCACCAGTAGCCAATACCATTAAGTTAGGGTCTACACCAGTTTGTCCGATTAGTGGAAGCATAATACCCGCACTCGTTAAGCCAGCAACAGTGGCAGATCCAACCGAAACCCTAATAATAGCTGTAATTCCCCAAGCCAGAACTAATGGAGAAATAGAAACATCTTTTAGCAATTCTGCAATGTAACCACTTACGCCACTTTCAATCAAAATTTCTTTTAATGCTCCGGCACCAGCGATAATTAATAAAATAGGTGCAATACTTTTAATGGCTGATTCTAAAGAACCCATTACCTCTTCCATCTTTTTGCCTCTGTTTACTCCCAAAGTAAAAATGGCAACTACTACGGCGATAATCATGGCAATAATCGGATCGCCAATAAATGAAATGAATTTAGCAGCCGAAGAACCTTCTTCTACAGTAAGTTTCAATAAAGGCGCAAAACCTAATAAAAGTACAGGGAGCAATGCCGTAAAAACACTAATGAAGAAACCGGGCATTTCGTCTTCTTCTAAGACTTCCGCTTTGTAGAATTCTGCAAGTGGTTTAGGATTATATTTTTTAAGTGTCTGAGCGAAAACAGGCCCCCCTAAAATAATGGCTGGCACAGCTACACACATTCCATATAGCAGTGTAGTGCTCAGATCGGCTCCATAAATTACAACAAGTGAAGAAGGAGCTGGGTGAGGTGGTAAATATCCATGCGTTACCGAAAGAGCAGAAAGCATGGGTAAACCAATATATAAAAGTGGTAATTTAGAAATAGCACCTACAGTAAAAACCAGCGGAACCATAATCACAAATCCCACTGAATAAAACATAGGAATACCGATTATAAAACCGGTAAGTAGCAATGCCCAAAGCAGATACTTTTTACCAAAGGCTTTCATTAAGCTATGGGTAATTCGCTGAGCGGCGCCACTGTCTGCTACGAGTTTACCGAGCATGGCACCAAAACCAAGAATAATGATTAGAAAGCCAAGTGTGCTACCTATACCTTTTTGCACAGCTGCAGACACAGCTTCGGGAGCCATACCTTCGGCCAGGCCAACACCAAGTGAAACAAGTATAAAGGCAATAAAAGCATTCAGTTTAAAATATCCGATGAGTATAACCAGGGCAAGAATCCCCAACAAAACAATAATAAGAGGCATTACATGAAGTTTGTTGATTACAAAATTTGCTCAATATACAATTTAATTAGTATTCTCAAAGAATGAGAAGTGGGTCAATCGCAATTTTTGCTTTGTTAGGGAGGAATTTATTCTACTGAAAAGTGAAATATGCTTCAAAAATGCAGATTTTGCATTAGTTATTCATCAGTTCTTGGAACAGGTCTACATGTTTTCCTACATCAAATCCATCTAAAAGAGCATGGTGCACATGGATAGAACAAGCCATATATTTTCTGCCATCTTTATCGAATAGTTTACCAAAAGAGATTTTAGGTACGCTGTCTTTATGGGCGAAGTGTCGAGCATGTGAAAGTGATGTAAATTTTAGCCAAGGCAAAGAAGAATAATGGATAACATTGTCTCCCGATTTAGATGGCAACAAGGTTTTACTCGCTTGCACATTGGCAATTTCTTCTTTCGCTCCAATTACAAATTCATCGAAATCTTCATTAAAAGGAATATAGCTAAAACCAAAAGTATTATCTGGTCGGTTAATCGTTGCAGATGCATCAATACTATCGTGAATAATAACCTCTTTCCCTTCAATTCTATAGCGAAAACTTTCGATCTGATTAGCGGCTAGTAAAGATTTATGCAAGTAATATAAGAAGAATGAAGCACCAGTAGCTTTGGCTTTTTTATAAGCTTCTGTGCAGTCAATTTCTACAGTAACGCCAAAAAAAGGCTCGTCAAACTGGCTAAAAAAGTAAAAATGTTCCTTTCTTGGCCAGTTTTCAATATCAAGTAAATTTTTCATAACTATAAGAGGTAGTCGAGAACTTCTTTAACTGAGCTTAGTTGTTTGAATTTAGGGTGATCAATTTCAGTATCAATTTTTTCATACTCCCAAGTGGTATGAAATGGAATATGGAAGCCATGTGCACCGAGATTAAGCACAGGTAAAATATCAGATTTGAGCGAGTTACCAATCATTAAAAACTCTTCTGGTTTAATATCCAAATGTTTAATAAGCTTGGTGTATTCCTTTTCTTTTTTTTCAGACACAATCTCTGTGTGGTGGAAATACTTTTCTAATCCAGATTTAATCAGTTTTCTTTCTTGGTCTAGTAAGTCGCCTTTGGTAGCCATTACCAATTTGTACTTTCCTTGTAATTGCTGCAAAACCTCCTCAATGTCGTCAAGTAATTCGATGGGTTTTTGCAGTAATTCTTGACCAATTTCCAGAATCTTCTCAATGGTATCAACCTTAATGGTTTTATCAGAGATTTTAATGGCAGTTTCAATCATCGAGAGAATAAAACCCTTTATTCCATAGCCATACAGAGGAAGATTATCTATCTCTACTTTAAATAACTCTTTGGTTACAGAATGTTGAGGCAGATAGTCTTCCATCATTTGGCTAAACTTTTCTTCAGTTTCTCTGAAATATGGCTCGTTTACCCACAGCGTATCATCGGCATCGAATGCAATAACTTTGATTTGCTCTTTCATAGCATTAAATTAAAATTTGGACAAAATCAATTATAAAATTTAACTTGCTGGTAATCAGCGTTAAGCTCATTAAAAAAATGAAAACTTGTCCCTATTCAACTCGAAGTTGACAAAATTTTAGGAAAGGGCAAAAAGAAATTTGATAACCGGACTTAAACTAACATTAAAAGATAATTTTTTTAAGTGTGTCGATACACAAGGGTTTTATCATAAAACAATCAATTTTATAATTTTTGGCTTTCTTTTTATCAGCCGGATTAATAGAACTTGTTAAAAGAATAATTTTAGGTTTGGGAATGTAATCAGGATAAATTTCTTCAAACTCATCTAAAAATTGATAGCCATTAAAACCTGGCATATAAAGATCCAGTAAAATGACTCCGGGTAATTGTTCGAGCTTTTTAACTCTATTTTTTATTAAATCTAGACCTGCTTTTCCACTGTTTGCTTTTGTAAATTGAATGTTTGTGAGGTGTTGTTGAATTTTTATTTCGATTATATCCGAATCAATTTCATGATCGTCTATAATCAAAAATTCATTTTTTGATAAAATCATAAGTAATCTGTAAATGCAATGAACGAAGTAGTAATTTTAGAGTTAGTCGCACAAGTGTAGATAATACTTGTGTAAGTACTTTATGATTAGATAGTGGCTATGGAATGTTACAAGTGTTGATAGTTCGAGAATCGTATTATTAAAAAACGTTGATTTTAGGCAAAAAACAAATAATTATTGGATTTAAATTTAAATTGAGCCAATTAGTGTTGGCAATGTTATAAGATTAACTAAAAGTAATTACTCAAAAAGTAAAATGATTATTTTTACCTTACGCTCAATCTTACTTTTTTCGGTTTTCTTTACGGATAACTACTTTTAAACCAGACCAGATTTCGCTTACGCTACACACTTTAATATCGACTAAACCGATTGGCAAAATAATTTCTCTAATTACATCTTCGGTAATATCGGTTTTAACTTTAGAGGCTTTCTTTGGCCAAGAAATCCAGATCATGCCATCTTGTTTTAGTACTGCTAAAGTTTCTTGTATGTGCTTTTCTAATAATACTCTTTCTTTAGAAAATACATGAATAAAATCGAAAGGGGCTTTACTAGATGATGGAACAAAAGGACATTCTAGCAAATTGCTGTAATTTTCTGGTGCAGAGATAAATGCGCAGTTAAAAGTATCTTTTATCCCTAGCTTTTGATAAAGCGGTTTACCTGAATAACCTGATCTAGTATTTGACATGTGGAACCGATTAGTAATGAATTACTAATTTAAGCTTCTCAATTGATTTTAAAAATTTGAAAATTTTAGAGTGAATCTGAATGATGCTTGTCTGATAGACCATTACCAGTAAGTTGCTCCCAATTATCTGAGAATTTTGCCTTTTTCCCGTTCTGTTTCTTTTGGTTATTACCTCAACTTTTGAGGGTTTAATCATGCTAAGTGCCAAGCTACCCCACACAAAAGGGATTAAAAAAGTAAGTAAAATATTTAGGCGTTTTTGAGCAAGAGTTAAGTAAGCAGATTTATAGATTTTTACACTGACATGGATAGTATATAAGAGATGGATGATGATAAAAAAGATAATCAAAACTAGAGAATTTAAAATCTAAATGCTTAGTAAATATAATTACGGTTTTTAATCCTGAAAAGCTGGCTTTTAAAACGTATTAGCATCAGTAAGTTGAAATTTTCTCGATTCAGATTTTTTTAAACCCACAAATAAATTTTACTTTAGGTAATTAATTAGCTAACTTAATTTTCCTTTTAAAGGGTAATTAAGAAAATATATAATTTCAGGTGTGCTTAATTTTTTAGGTACATGTAGAGTAAAATGAAAATGAAAAGCAGGTCAGGAAACTATCGTAATAGTTCGGAATCGCTTGTATCCGAAAAAGAATTCGCTGATATCTACAATCAGCATTATGATGGTTTATATGTATTTCTACTAAGAAAAACATCTGACAGGAGACTTACAGAAGAGTTGGCTTACGAGGCATTTTTAAAACTCTGGAATAAGCTCCAAGAGAACTGTGAGATAGAAAACATAAAGGCATATCTGTTAGGCATTGCAAAAAATCTGCTCTACGATTATTACTTAAAACACAATCGATTCACTGCGCATCATGTATTGTTAGATGAGTTACCAGATAGGCAGTCTAACAACCTCACTCCGGAAGAGCAAACCATAAATGATGAGTTAAAGCAGCAATTAGATAATGCCATAGAAAACTTGTCACCACAGTCGGCACTTATCTTTAAAATGGTAAGAGTAAATGGTTTAAAGTACAAAGAAGTAGCAGAGCAATTAGGTATTTCTGTAAGTTCGGTAGATACACAATTAACCAGAGCCATAAAAAAACTGAGAAAAATATTGGGTAATTACAGACAAAATAATGCTGCCATTAAGAAGCATGTAATAGAAAAACTTACCCTCATTACATTGATAATAATATTTTTTTAAAAAATTTTCAGTTGCTTGTCATGTATTTTTTGAGCAGCTCAGTCTATATAAGTAAAGGCAGACTTATATGGATATTAATAGCATTATAATAAAGTATTTAGCAAACGAATGTAGCTCAGAAGAAAAGCTGGTATTAGAAGAATGGGTACAAAGTTCTTCTAAGAATCAGCAAGAGTTTGAGTTGCTAAAAACTTATTGGGAACAAGATAGAGATCACCTAGAAATATCTAAAAAATCTAATTGGGAAAAGCTACAGCAAAATATCCATACGCAAACATCATCAACTAAGACTTATCAATTACCTGTAGAAAAACCAAATGGTATTGGAAGTTTAGTAGTAAAAATTGCTGCCTCACTTTTACTTCTAATAGGTGTTTGGTTTGTGTATCAGCAGTACCAAAACAAAGCACTTTTACAAGAAGAAACAGTCGCTTCAACTCCAACAATTATAGAAAGAGAAATTCCGTGGGGAAGAAAGTCTACCATAAAACTTTCTGATGGCACCTTGGTTAAAATGAACTCTGGAAGTACCATAAAATTCCCTGAAAAATTTAGCGGAGATACCAGAGAAATTGAACTAATTGGAGAAGCTTATCTGGAAGTAGTAAAAGACCCTAGCCGCCCATTTATTGTAAAAACAGGCTCAGTGCAAACCAGAGTTTTGGGTACATCATTTAATGTAAAAGCCATACCAGGGCAAACCATACAAATTGCTTTGGTAGAAGGTAGTGTGCAAGTAAGCGATGTAAATACCAAGCAAGAAATGCTACTTGCTCCCGGAGAAATGATAACTGCCAAAACAGAAATTTTCGAAAAATCACCATTTGACTACAAAGAGCTAATTGCTTGGAAAGACGGTCTATTGGTATTTAAAAATGCAAGCCCCGAAGTGATAATCAGCAAGCTGGAAAAATGGTATGGCTTTAAAATTATAGTTCAAAGAAAGCTTAGTAGAAAAGCCTATACCTCAACATTTTCTAATGAATCTTTAGAAGAAGTACTAAACATCATTAGCGAATCTAAAGACTTTCAATTCAAAATTATAAAGGAAGAAGAAAAAGTAATTATCTGGTAAAACAGCATGTAATGCCTATGAATAGAAAAACTCAACTCTGCGCTTAGTCGCACATAAAAAAACCGAAGGCATAAAATACCTTCGGTAACATTCAATATTCATTTCATCCCAGTATCTAAACTTTGGCCGGTGTAGACAAAGATGAAATGGCTTAGAGAACACATGTTTCACCTAAACATATCAAAAATATGAAATTGAAAATTATACGACAAATCATCGTAATGGTAAAGTATGGTACTATAGGATTGTTTTTACAGGCATTTTTGGGAGGAATTCTCTATGCCAGTAACAGCCTTGCCCAAAAAAGTATAGATGAGATTGAGGTGGTACTTCAATCTGACAACATTTCGCTTACTCAGTTAATCGAAACCATTGAAGAAAAGACAAACTTTTACTTCTCTTACGAAAACAACGTAATTGCTAAGAATGAGCAA
>PBYL01000405.1 GCA_002729595.1 Thalassovita sp.
ATTTTGTTGAAGTAGAAATACTCAAGGATTTTAGAGGAAAAGATAGGTTTTGTGTGGGAGTGAACAATTAAAATATGAATCTGATAACTTTTTGGGAGAATAATTATATAAAAAGGTTTTTTTAATCTTTAAATTAGATTAATATATGCCCTTTTTAAATCATTATTATTGGTTGAAAAACAGATGTAAGATTTTGTTATGTAACATAGTACAAAATATATTTTTATTAATAATCCATAATTATGATGCGTGAAATTTTTAAAATTTTTATTTATTTTAAAATCTGTTATGGAATATTTAAAACCAATATTTTGCTATTTACTGCAAATTTGCTTTATTTACCCAATAATTGTCAAATTGAAATGAATAACTATACTACCAATTAGTAATCAATTATCAATAATTATTGTTGATTAATGTGATTCATGTGTCTTTAGAATCAATTTTTTAGAGCAACTATTAACATAAATTTTTAAAAAGAAAATGGCTAGAGTAAAAACAAAAGTAGTTATTGCACATGAATTCAAGCTCATTTCAGACTCTTTATCAACCCTTATCGAATCAAGCGATAAGTATAAGGTAATCGGTACTGTTTCTACAGGAAAAGAGCTAATTCATTTAATTAATCAAAATGTTCCTGATCTTGCATTAATAGATGCAAATCTACCTGATATTGGAGGATTAGAAGCAGTTCGATCAATCAAACAAAAGAACAAGAATGCAAAAATAGTTATGCTGACTATGGATGTAAACAACATTCTTTTGGACCAAATGGAAGAAGAAGGTATTTCAGAATACATCACTTTCGAAGAAGACGAAACTTTTATGTTCAACATGTTGGACAGAATTGTGAAAGATTCGAAGCCAAGGTATGTATCTGAAAAAGCTAAAAGACCAAGTACTTCAGTATTGCAATCTTCAGACTTAGAAGATAAGCCTAAGAAGAAAAAGAAAGGTTTACTTACTAAGAAGGAGAAAGAAGTAATGAGAGTGCTTACAATGGAAAGCGACAACGAAAAAATCGCTAAAATTTTAGGTATTAAACCTGCAACGGTTATCACTCATAAAAAGCACTTAATTAAGAAGCTTGGAGTGAAATCAACGGCTGAATTAATTATTTTCTCATTCAGAAATCAGGATGCTTTGCCTTAGTAGATATTGATTTTTGAAATATATAAGGCTGTTCTTTGAACAGCCTTTTTTTATGTCTTTACTTTTTTAGCTTTTTATATACAGGAACTGTACTACATGGTTCACCATACATTATAGATTTTACATAAGGATAAAGCTTTCTGCTCACTTCCATATAGGCCGAAGCAGGTACATTTACTTTACTACATCCTTTTACCACTACCATTTTATCTTTAAAGCTCTCAAAATCTATATTGCTTATAGCATTATGGAAAAGGATCATTTCAAGATCATCCAAATCACCTTGAACTAATAAGTTACAGTAGGCTTCAGCTTTGGTCGCGATAATCATATATGCCCAAGTGGGAATAATAGCATCAGCTGTACAAGTTACAGCCAGATTTTTGTCTTGATATTGGCTCCAATCATGATTTTTTGCCCATTCTCTAAAATCTTTCTCTCTTAAAATCATACCTTGAAATAAAACATCTTTTAAATCTAAAAGTATTCGCTCTCCTGGATGATAATATGCTTCAAGCTCCAAAGTAACTAGAGGACTTTTAGCTACTCTATTTACAATTTCTTCCATTATATATGTAGTTGTTTTTTCTAGATAATATCAAATTTTGAAAGTAATACTGAAGTTGCCACAGTACAAGCTGTTTCAGTTCTTAATACTCTTTCTCCTAAACTAAGCATAGAAAAGTTATGTTCCCTAAGCTTTTGTCTTTCTTTGTTAGACCAGCCTCTTTCTGGTCCCAATGCTAAAACTGTATCGCGCTTATTTATTTTTACTTTGCCTAAACTATCGGTGAATTCGTAATTGTCAAAAGCAATTTTTTGATAATCATTGAACATTGGCAGTGAATCAACCAAAGAATTATGAATGTATACTTCTGGCAGATAGGGGTTAAATGCCTGCTCGGCACCTTCAACTAAATAGTTTCTAATTCTAGAAAAATCATAAGCTTTACTATTAGCATAAGATTTTTCAGATTTTTCTGAAACGACGAAGTGTAACGCTCTTACTCCTAAAGTACAAAGGTCTCTAATTGTTCGCTGAATGTTTACGGGTCTAATTATGCCAATAATTAAGCTAATAGGGTTCGGTGTTGGTGGGCTATCACTTCCTTCAGAATAGTTTAATTTAACCAAACTATCTTTTGTATAAGTGTAATATGCTTTGCCAATCGATTTGTTAATAATACCAGCATCAAAAGTTTCTCCTTCTTTAATTTTGAGTACTTTTTTAATATGATGGATTCTTCTATCACTTATCTTAATTTCTGCTTCCAACTCGGCTTCATCGAAAAGTACAATATTCATATTTTTAGATTTTTTTAAAATATAAAGATATAAAAGTGAAACGAAAGCAGTTGTATACCGTAAGCGTTACAGTTATTATAATTTAAAATTTTACCTAACACTAAAAAACTTACTAAAATTAATCAGCATGAAAAACAAATTACTTGCGCTGGCATTTTCATTCGTTGTACTTACATTTTCATCTCAAATAGCATTTGCTCAAGAAAAAGGAGCTGTTACAGCAGGAGGAGGCTTTGTGTATGGCTCATCATTAGAGAAGCTGGGAATTGGTTTAACAGGTCAATATTATTTTACAGATAACCTTGCAGGAGAAGTTGGTCTAAATTTTTTCTTTCCAGATAAATATAGAACCAATAACTACGAAGCTAAATATTCTGTTTGGACGATTAACCTAAATGTTAATTATTATTTCAATACCCAAAGTGATGTTGTAAAGCCTTATGTATTGGGCGGGCTTAATTTCGCAAATATTAAATCTAAAGTATCTCGCAACAGTGAAAGCTATTCAGATACTCATACAGAAGTAGGAATTAATTTAGGTGGAGGTCTTGATTTTACAATTTCAGATAAAGTGACTCCATTTTTTAACATGAAATATGTAGTGAGTGATTTAGATCAATTGGTAATTGGAGCAGGAGTGAGATTCAATTTAAAATAATATTAGATCATTAAATATATTGAAAGCTGTCGAGAGGCAGCTTTTTTTGTTGAACAATTTGTAGAATAATTCCCCACATTGTTTCGCCTTTCCTCAAGCTATTACACAAATAATAATTCAATAAAATCAATAAATAGCCATATATGGCTTATATGGCCCTTTTTGCCATTAATTTCTATTATGGCATGCTTTTACCTTTTATCTATGTGTTTCATTATGCAAATAAGTTTGCATTTGGAAATGTAGAATGTAAATAAGCTCCATACAATCAACCAGCTGAAAAAGAGCCGGATAAGTATCCGGCTCCTTTTTATTTAAAATGAAAACACAATTGAATCCAATCATTTTTTTGCCTTCCATGCCCTACATTTTTTTCTCTTTATTTCTTTCATTTTATTGCTTTTCATTAACTTGGATGCTTGGTAATTAAATTAGTATTATGCCGAAGATTCTGATAGTTGATGATGATCCGTCTTTCGGATTGATGTTGAAAAAATTTTTGGAAAAGAAGGGCTTTGAAGCTAACGAAGTTCTAACTGGTAAGAGTTGTTTGGAGAAAATGGCTGAAGAGTCATTTGATTTGGCTTTGCTGGATTTCAGATTGCCCGATATGGATGGACTGGATTTATTAAAAGCCATTAGGCAGAAAAATATCCAAATTCCCATTATCTTAATGACTAGCTATGCGAATATTCGTACAGCAGTTAAAGCTATCCAAATGGGAGCATTTGAATATCTGGTAAAGCCAATTAATCCTGACGAAACATTATTATTAATTAAGCAAGCGCTTAACCAACCAAAAGAAACCAAAAAGAGCGTAGAGCCAGAAGCTGATAAAGCGAGTACTGGTAGCTCAGAAAAATCTAAACCTGTAACAAAAGGTGGTATTAAATTTATCGAAGGTATCTCAGACGAGTCTACCGAAGTAATTAAGTATATCGACCTAGTTGCTCCAACCTCTTTATCTGTAATTATTTTGGGTGAAAGTGGTACGGGAAAAGAATATGTTTCTCGTATGATCCACCAAAAAAGTAAAAGAGCAGATAAACCATTTATCGCGATAGATTGCGGTGCTTTGTCTGAAGAACTTGCTGGTAGCGAATTATTTGGTCACTTAAAAGGCTCGTTTACTGGTGCTGTAACAGATAAAACTGGTCAGTTTCAGGCAGCTAATGGTGGTACACTATTTCTCGATGAGATTGGTAACTTGTCTTATGAGGTACAGGTGAAATTGCTAAGAGCGATACAAGAAGGTATGGTTCGAAAAATTGGTAGTAATAAAGATGAAGCGGTGGATGTGAGAATAATTGCTGCAACCAACGAAGATTTGTCAGATGCTGCTAAGCGAGGCGATTTTAGAGAAGATTTATACCATCGTTTAAATGAGTTTAAAATTGAGGTATCTCCTTTAAGAAAGCGTAAAGAAGATATTCAAGTTTTTGCCGAACATTTTCTTGCTCAGTCTAATAATGAGTTAGATAAAAGTATTAAAGGCTTCACTCCAGAAGTGAAAAAGTATTTTCAGGATTATAGCTGGCCGGGTAATTTAAGAGAGTTTAAAAACATTGTGCGAAGAGCTGTGCTCTTAAGTACTGGAGATTATATAGGCCAAGATAGTTTACCTGAAGAAATCACCAATCCGATTGTTGAAGACAGTTTTGATGAAGGTACACAACAATCTTCTAGCTCAGTTTCTACCAATAATCTTAAAGAGATGATTGAAAAAAACGAGCGCGAAACTATTGTGAGAACGCTAGAGCAGGTGAAGTACAATAAATCTAAAGCTGCTAGAATTCTGAATATCGACAGAAAAACGCTTTACAACAAATTAAAGCAATATGGTATAGATGCTTAATTGATGTTTTATCGCATTAGGTACATTTTACCATAACCATTTTTAAACATATGGTCGGCAGAGGTTTCGATTTTTTCGAATGGGTCTCCACTGGTTTGTAACATAACCCGATACAAATAGACTCCATTTGCAAGTTGATCACCAAATTCATCTCTGCCGTCCCATGCATATTCAGTGATGTTATTCCCAATTCGGATTGTACCCAATTCATCCTGAGTAATTTCTCTCACCACCCTGCCTGTAACAGTCATAATCTGTATTTTAATACCAGATGGAATTTCACCACCAGTAAGGGTAAATACAAATCTTACATTATCTGAAAATGGGTTTGGATATGGATAAAAGTTACTAATTCTCGACTCATTAATTACTTCAAACTTTACTTGATAAGGATCAATAGCAGATAAGTTCTCTGAATCATCTGTGCCCTGAACTAACAAAGTATAAATTCCATCACTCAATTGTTCTGGTTGATAGAACAATTGAAAAAGGTTGTTTTCGTCTGATGTCCAGCTAATACTAGAGCTGTTTAAAGAGATTTTTTTGAAAGAACAACTATCGCATTCACTAAGAAAAACTTCGAGCCCTGTTGTATCAGTTTTTATTAAAAATGGATTTTCATCTTTAAGGTTGATACTAATGAGTGGAGTAGGGGAAACAATATCACCATCTAAAATTCTTATTCCATCAAAAAGCACATCTAATACTGGGTTAATCGTATCAGGACTCACAGTAAAGTTGTCTTCCTGTACATTATTTTCATATACCTGTTCAGCTAGTATTCTTGGGTTCACAAATACATTTAATCTGTTGGTACCAGCTTGATCTTTTGTAGGAATTTTCAGTGTGAAATTGATTGAATCGTTTACTGCCAATGAGCTCAGTGTATCATATCTAGTTATATTCTGATTGGTTGTTTGATTAAGTAAATCATAAGACACAATCAGTGAATCATTAAAAGCAGTGTTGGAAACATTTCTAAAAGTATATTGATATCTCATGGTATCACCCTCAGCAATACTTGTTTGCCTTTCTCCAGAGCTAAGATTTTTAAATAAAATTCCCTCTGGAACTTCATCATACAACACTTTCCAATCTTTTAATTGTACAGGCGTTTTGCCGATTGTATCAGTAATATTTTGTTGAAGTCTCAGATAAGGGAATGTATCTGCATTGATAAAAGTTAAATCTGTATGGATATCTTCAATACCTGAAAGTAAAACAGATTCTTCACCTCTAATTTTTACGCCTATAATATCAACATTTGCTTCTTCATCCACTTGATCTTTCTCTGATATTATTTGATAAAGAGAAGACCATTTTTTTGCAGGACCAATTCTGGTACTTGTAATTGTTCCGCTAGCTGTACTTAAATCAAATTCAAACTCTCCTGTAATAGTTTGTTGATTAGAAGGTTGCAAGGCTGTATATCTTGGGAAGACTTCTTGTGCTGAGCCAACCGGATCACCTTTTCTACCAAATGCAATATAAGGGTCGCCACTGGTCAAAGTATTTAGAAGGTTAGATGCATCTACGCCAATTTCTGCAAAACCAGCGTAATTAGCTGCGCTAAAATTGCTAAAGTTTACAGTTCCTGCTGAAACCAACAAAACATAATCGCCCTCATTAATATAATCCATATAGATACTCATCGCATTAGATGCTCTTAAATCTGTATCTAATAATCTGAATGCCTCGCCTTTGTCGCCAAATCCACATTTTAAGTGTGGGAAGATAGGAATCGTATAAGGTTCTCCTGTATGTTGGTTGATGGCTAAAGTGATAATTACATTTTTGTCACAAATACCTAAAGCAGCTACTCTAAAATCATTCATGTAAATGTAATAATCGAGTGGGTCGCCAGCACTTCCACCAACTGCCTGAACTCTCAGATTGATATTTTTTTCTAAAAATGACCAAATGCCATTTTCAGGGTTTACCTCTAAGTTTTCTGAGTTATCGCTAGTAAATTGCTGTGCATGGCTTTGTGACCAACCATTTGGACTATCTTTGATGTAAACAAAAGAGCTGTTTGTCCAGTCAGACTCTTCGGTGTTTTTAGTTGGCCTTACACGCCAATAATAAACCAGACTATCGGTCGCATTATCGCTAATTAGGTTAGTTTCCCAATGTGGTGTGAGACCGGCTGTAACAGTTGTATCTCTTAATTGCGGGCTGTTAAAATAAGAAGTTGTATCCAGTTGAAAGATATAAGTCTGTTCACTCGTATCATCTTCGGTGTTTTGGGCGAATAATTTAACTGGCTGTTGGTTTACAATACTAAACTCAGTTGGTGAAATGATCACCATTCTTCTAGGTTTGAGATAGAGGTCTAAAATGGCTGTGTTATTCAGCTCATCCATCTCATCGAATTGTAAACCGGCATCAACCATTACTTCGAACTGGTTATTGCCACCACTTTTTAGTTTTTCATCCTCAGTTACTGGAATGGTAAAATATAAAGTGTCTTGATAAATGGTTGTAGGATATTCTTTATTGGTGTATTCTCGGGTGCTTCCGTCAGGGAAAGTTCTTGTTACTGAAATCTCAAAAGTGTCTTTATTTACAATACCAAAATTTGAAACGACCATTGCTATTTTGAAAGAATCAGTTTCACTATCTATACTTTCTGTAATGTCAAAAGATTCAGTATACAGGCTTTCTGTGCCTATATAATAATCGGGTTTATCAAAATTGAATATTTTAACTGCCGGATCTGCTGAAAGTATAAACTGCTCAGCATTAGACCAATCTCTTTGATTTTGTGAATTATTTTCGATATACGTTTTTACAGCTTCTTGTACAACCTTGCCAATAGGTTTGCTTATGTTGTCAGGATTGCTAAAAAACGTTTCATAAAACTCATTAGAATAGCGTTTTTGCGTATCAACAAAAGCGAGATAACTGTGACCCAAAAAGCCAATAGCACCTTTGTTTGCTGTTAAAATCCAGTCTTCGCCGATCGATCTGGTACTGGTAAAAATATCTCCAACACTACAACCCATCATCAGAATAAAAGGATATTTTCCCTGATTTTCAAAGCCTCTCATGGAGTTACTTACATAGCCAAACTCTAAATCTACCAGTGTTAAAGATGAGTGCCCGAAGAAGGTCATCATTCCCAAACCATCATTTACTTCGTCTGAAATATCTATAAACTCTGTAGTATTTGTGGTTTCTTTGGCTTTAAAAGTCACTTCAGCTCCCATGTATTCGTCTGTGATATAATCTGCTAAACTGATTACATGAGAAGATAAATTTTCGTGTTCAGAAACTGTTCTCCCTCCACTTAAGTGTAAAAAGTTCTTTTTCCAAAGTGCATCGTTTTCAAATGATTCGTGCTCTTTTATCTTGTTTAAATAATTTAAAACATGTTGAGGAGTAGAAGCAGGAAGTCGACCTGTTGCAATTGAAGGGTCGAGAAATGTTCCTTCCATACCGGCAGAGTATAAATTGTCTGAGCATGGTTCTCCATAGCAAGGTATTAAGCTCTTGTAAGTCCAACTCTCACTGGTAGGTTTATTTTTTTCGTAGTTGTAATTGAAGGATAAACCTTTGCCAATAATAAAAAGAAATTCAGGGCTGGTATTTTCGTGTAGTGCAGCGATAAACCTTTGTATTGCTACTGGGTGTACCTCACCATAAGTAAACTGGTTATAGATGTTATTGATCTCAGCAGTTAATACAGTATAACTTCCACCTTCTGCCGAAGCCCTGTAATCTGCATAAGCCGAAATCACATTATCTTCATCACCAGCAGCATGCATCAAATCTCTATGAGTAAGAATAATATAGTTAGCACTTGTATAGCTTATTGGTTGAATCGTTGCTTCATTTACATCATCTATGCTTTTAATCTCAGGACTGATATATAGAATAATTTCACTGTTATTTCCTGGAATGTTGGCTGTGAAATTTGTGCCTGAAAGTGTACCATTTACTTCTTTAATATTATCTGGGTCTGAAATATTAAAGACACGCATATTACTATTCACATTAGCGATAGTTATTTTCCTAAGCGCATCATTAGTTTGTGGAATGGTAAATATTTTACTTGTGCTACTGCCCATATCCATTGCTTGTGGATAGGTTAGGGTGATGCCAGATAATGAAACGATTTCATTTATAGATTGGGAGAAAGGCTGAATCTGATAAGCTACAATAAACGAATCTATACTGGCAGAAATATCTGTAAAAGCTAATGTCGTATTTAGCTCAGCATTTTCATAATAAGTAAAACTCAAGTCACTCAGTGAATTTAAGGAGCCAGAAGTTTGCCCTGCTAAAATGCTTACTTTGTGTTGTGTGTTTGAGCGACCACTCATTTTCACTGAAAGCGTTGGCTGAAAGCCAGATGCAGTATAATTTTCCATTGCAAGCGAAAACTCTTTGTAAGTTGTGCCACCTGCATATACATCAGTAAAACCCTTACCTTGATCAGTAAAGCCTGAAAGCAATCCACCTTGATTAGATATTGACTGAAAGTAAGTTGGGTAAAGTGGGCCACTGCTAAAGTACCTTTCCAGATTATTGGTTTCTGTATGATCAAAAGAAAAGTACTTTAAAGCTTTTTCTATATGATATTGTACTGTAGTTCCGCTTCCGGTAGTACCATCATAATCACTTACTCTTTTTCCTTTGGTATTATCTAATGTATAGGTAATAAAATAGAATGTCTGGTTTGTGTATAAGCTTGCATTTGGATTATTGTGGTTTAATGGATCGTCGTACATGGTAGCATCTAAAGAACCATCATTTTGTGTTCCATAAAACTCAATATAATCTGAGGTATTAAATACGCCATCATCCTCACCAGAAACATAAATGGCTCTTTCGTTGCCCTTATGGAAAAGCTGGAGGTTTTGAGGGTTGATTGTACTTACTGGAAAACCTGCCTGTTGAAGGTCTGAGTAAGTTATATGATAGATACCATTTTCACTTACTGCTACTTTATAGTATTCCTGATTGAAATTTATCCAGGAGTTGTATTGCTGTGCAGAAAGTTGATTTATGATAAAAAAGTAGAGTAATATAAAAAAATACTTTTTTCTAATCATCTTGTTGAAGTCTAGGGGTAGCGTATTTAGATTTACCCATCACCACTCTCACTGAAAAAATATTAGAGTATAAAGATTCTGAATTGTCGCCAATGTCGGTTATCGCGTAGTCGATGCCTACATTTTTAATTTTGATACCAACACCGAAGTTTGGTTGAAATGAATAAGAGTAATTATTACTAAAGTCTTTGGTTTGCTGAAAGTTGCCGATTCCACCGCGCACAAAAACAGCGTTTTTATAATCAATCTCGACTCCGGCATGCGGATCGGCTGAGAATAGTTCTGTTTTAATTACAGTGTTTCGCTTACCATCGAAAGTGATATCTAAACCTACAGTGCCAAGTATATGGAAGGCATTGCCAATTCCAGTTTTAAAGGCAGCATCTGTAAGTAATCGGGGCATTGTAATTTCTATGGAGTTTTCCGGAATAGTGTTTCCAGTAGATGTAAATACATCATAAAATGTTTCCGGATTAAAATACCAAGTATTGTAAGTGCCTGTAATATCTCTAGCAGTGATGCCAAAATGCCATTTATTTCTGGTGAGCTGAGCGCCTAAGTCAATTCCAAAACCCCAAGCATTCGCAAAGATTCCAACATTTCTATAGATCACTTTAAAGTTGGCTCCAAGTCTTAAGCCTTTTATTAATAGTGATCTTCGCGCATAGGAAAATAAAAAAGCATAGTCAGCCGCAGAAAAAGATTTTATATTATCGTAGTTCAGTGTACCGTCTGCATCAAATAGATATCTTGTGTCTGGAATGTCGTCTACTGCAAATCGAATTAATGATACACCGATATGACTTTTGCTATCAACAGGAGTAGCAAAACCTGCATAATCGTAATTGGCAATGCCAGCAAAATAGGAGGCATGCATTAGCGAAAAGGCATATTTCTTTTTGATATTTAGTAAACCGGCGGGATTCCAATAGCCAGCTGTTGCATCATCTACAATAGCAGATTGAGTATTGGACATAGCCAAGCCTCTACCACCTACGCCAATTGCCAGAAACTCATTACTATATTTTGGAGTATTTTGGGCGTGTAGTGTAAAAAATGAAAGTAATAGATAAAAAAGTATAAAAAATTTCATTCTGGTGAACAGCTGAAGTTTACTAGAATGCTAACGGCAAAAAATTGCATTCAGTCTTATGCTGCTCACTTAAAAAATGAAATTATTTCAGCCGGTGTGATCAACAATAATTACCCATTTCCCGTCAATTTTTTTCCATGTAAGTGTGAAGAATCCTTCTGCATCTCCAACTTCTCTGGTTAAGTGAAATTTTCCTACTACAAGAATTACTTTAGGAGCTAGTTTTTCAGCAGATATAATATCAAAATCAAGCTTCCCCATTATTTTTTGGTTGGGATAACTGGTTTTATATCTTTCCAATGTAGCCTCATATCCATATGTTACACCATTACTGCCAACAAACTTTAGCTTTTCAGACTCCCAGTAACCTACCATGAACTTTTCTACATCGCCACTGTTCCAATCTTTAATTTGTCTTTGTAAAATATTTTTTACGGCATCTATATCTTTATCTTGAGCAGAAGCATAAAAAAATGAAAGACTTAGGAGAAGGGTACAAAATATTCTGTAAAAATATAGTTTCATGAAAAATATTTTTGATAATGTACGATTTAGTTTAAGAATAATATTTGTAGTTATCAGATAAGAAAAAATATCATATAACAAGATTTTTATTCGGAATCCTAAATTTCTGAATACTGTTCTAATTAAAAAATCTTTAGTTAAATAATTAGTAAAGAATTTACCAACGCTATGAAATTAAGAACATATGTTTTATTCAGTCTCTGCTTCTTTTTTATTACCAGTGTGGGCACTTCCTGCAAATCGGCTCTAGATAGACAAAGACCAGTAGGGCAGACTTGGACTCCTAAATACAATAAGTCTAAGAAAAAGATGAAGAGATATAATTCTAAAAGAAAGAGGAATTAATTCTGCGCTTGCGCTGTAGGATTATTTTTTTGAGGAAGGAGTGTGTATGTGTTTACAGAACCTTCTTTTTTGAACTCATAGCTTTCAAATAATAAAGGAATTCTGTCGAAGATTTTTTTAGATAGATTATCGTCAGTGTAGTCAACAATCATATCTGGTTTATCTTCCAGTATGCTATTTTTTAAGTTCACAATTACCGGATATTCATTAAGATCACCTAAATAATTTTGAGATATCTTCCAGTTTAAGAATGGTGTAGCAATAGAATTGTGGTTGTAAGCCGAAATATTATTCCCCAATACCATTATTCTTTTGTTATCAGCTAGTTTATCTTCAACTGGTAGTATTTTTTCGTAGAAAGCCTCTTTATCATTCTTCTCATCATCAATATTGAAATACATTGAATAACCAATACCTACTAAGATGGCTGATATGGCAATAAACTGAGCTTCTGCCATAAGATTTTTTTTGATTAGAAGTAGATATTGACTTACAAAAAATGAAAAAGCAGGAGCAAAAATAATGAACTGAATGCCGCTGAATTTTGGACTTAATATCAGTACTACCAATGTAAAAATTGTCCATAGAACGACGAACCATTGCCCGTTTTGTTGGTAATTGATAAATCCTCTAGAGGTTTTTAGTTTAAAGATAGAAACTGCTAATAATACTGCCGGAAATGAAAATAAAACCAAAGTGTTTTTTAGCGTGTACATCCATGTTTTGCTTAGAAAAAACGATTGTACATAACAGCGATAAAAACCTACTAGATTATTCTGATACATAAAATATAGCAGCATGATTATCCAAACAAACACATAACCTGCTACCACATTTAATAAAAGTCTTATCGATGAGGTTCTAAAAAGTGCGAAACCTAAAACTGCTGCAAGTAAATATAAGAATGATGGTAAATACAAGAATGTAGCAATTCCTGTATATAGACCGGTTTTAAATATTTCTTGCTCACCAGATTGGCTATCTAATTTTATAACATTTCTGAGTACCAGAATTAAGAAGCTAAGCGACATTAAAGCTGGTGATAGTGTAAGCATTTCAAATGATATACAGGCAAATAGCACATACATTAATGCAGGCACATATGTTTTTTCATTAAACATTTTAATGTCTATAAGTGCAAGATTAAAATAAAATGCCTGATAGGTGACGAGTATGATGGCTATAATATGATAGGCGAGGAGCGACTTACCGAATGTAATATCTATAAGCCAATATACAAATGCTGCTAAAGGGCCTGTATTGTCAAATAATTGATCGTAAATAACATGGCCTTCAGCTAAACGCTCACCAACCAACATCCAGTTTAACTCCAGTAGTGTTAATGGGCCACCAGATGTTAGCATAGGTAATTTCAGAAGTACCAGAATAAATAAGATAGCAATTATTCTGAAGGGATCATTTAACCTGAAAAAGCTGAGCATTTATTGATATACTATTAAAAAACTTTGTGTTTTTAAAAAATAATAGAATTTGTCAATAGATAAGACGATATAGCTACTTATTTATTTCTTAAGAAATAAATGCCTTTAGATGTCTCCTTTATAATCTTTTAAGTTATCGTCTTCTTTGTCTTCTGGTGGAATATCCAAATTTTCGAATAAAGCATCAACTTTAGAGGCTATCTCTTCTGTATCGTCTACGTAAAAATGTAATTCTGGAATTATTCTCGCCTGGTTTCTTATTCTATTTGCAAGTTTTTGTCTTATAAGTTTATTACTTCTTTCTATCTCAAGGAGTAATGCCTCTGTGTCTTTTACCATTAAGAAGCTCAGATATACTTTTGCAATAGCAAGATCAGGACTTACTTTCACCTGAGTAACTGTAATAAAAGCGCCACCAAAATGATCTCGGCTAACTTGTTGAAATATTTCGCCTAAATCTTTCTGAATAAGTCTTGAATATTTTTTTTGTCTAGTGCTATCCATAGTAATTGATTTACTGAAGTTAAAATCAGTATAAAAAGAATAATAAATTCCTTGGTAAT
This sequence comes from Thalassovita sp., assembly GCA_002729595.1. GTDB lineage: Bacteria > Bacteroidota > Bacteroidia > Cytophagales > Flammeovirgaceae > Chondrinema. Next base: position 13,996 of record PBYL01000405.1, read on the forward strand.
GAAAGAGCTTAAAATCTAATGTCTTTCATTACAATTAACAAGTTTTTAAACTCAATAAGTTTAGGAATTTACTATTCTTTCGAAGAGAGGATTAAAGAGTACCAGGAGCGGGACTTGAACCCGCACGGCCTAACGGCCACAAGATTTTAAGTCTTGCGTGTCTACCAATTCCACCATCCCGGCAAAAAAAGCTCGAAGTAAAAAACCCAATTTTACTTGGGCTTTTTGACTTTGAGCGGGAGACGAGATTCGAACTCGCGACCCCCACCTTGGCAAGGTCGTGCTCTACCAACTGAGCTCTTCCCGCATTTTTAGCGACCAACATCATAACAGATAAAGGTGGCATCCCCAAGGGGATTCGAACCCCTGTTACC
>PBYL01000406.1 GCA_002729595.1 Thalassovita sp.
AAAAGCGAGAGAAAATTAAGAACATTATGATTCTTGGTGGTAGCAAGGTTGGAATTCGTGCCGCTGCTGCCCTAAGTACAAGATATAATGTAAAACTTATTGAGAAATCTCGTGATAAATGCTTCGACTTAGCAGAAGACTTACAAGAAGCTTTGGTTATTAGTGGAGATGGTCGCGAAGTAGAGTTATTAGAAGAAGAAGGAATAGAGCATATTGATGCATTTATTGCAGTAACAGGAAACTCTGAAACCAATATTATTTCGAGTCTGGTAGCTAAGAACCACGGTGTCAAAAAAACTATCGCTCTGGTAGAAAACATGGATTACATACACCTCTCACAAAACATAGGTGTAGATACCATGATTAACAAAAAGCTTATCGCTGCTAACTTTATCTTTAGGTACATTAGAGAAGGCCATGTAATTGCGATTACAAGTATTCATGGTGCTGATGCAGAGATTCTTGAATTTGTAGTGAAGAAAGACTCTAAAATTACCAAGAAACCTTTAAGCCAATTGAGATTTCCTAAAACGGCAATTGTAGGAGGAGTTATCAGAAGAGGTAAAGCTTTTATAACCATGGGAAATTTCCTTTTCGAAGAGAACGACAGGGTTGTTGTTCTATCTAAACCAGAATGTATACACAAAGTCGAAGATTTTTTTAAATGAGATTCAACTTTAGAATTATTGTCAGCATTATAGGCCTATTACTTATTATTAATGGCCTATCTATGCTGCTATGCCTCCCGTTTTCTGTTTATTTCCGCGAAAGAGATTGGAAAGCCTTATTAATTGCAGGTATTCTTACTTACATAGTAGGCTTTATTAGTTGGTACAGATACAAAGACACAAATAATAAAGAACTTAAAAAGCGCGACGGATACCTCATTGTCACTTTAGGTTGGGTAACTATGTCAGCATTTGGCGCATTGCCCTATGTTTTTAGTGGTGCTATACCCAGCTTTACAGATGCATTTTTCGAAACCGTATCTGGTTATTCTACCACAGGTGCATCCATCCTTACAGATATAGAATCTGTACACAAAGGAATTCTTTTCTGGCGTAGTTTAACCCAGTGGATTGGTGGTATGGGTATTATCGTACTTACAGTGGCAATACTTCCATTTTTGGGTATTGGCGGTATGCAGCTTTTTGTAGCTGAGGCACCAGGTATTACTCCCGATAAGTTAAAGCCGAGAATACAAGCAACAGCTAAAAGACTTTGGCTAGTATATGTAGGTATCACAGCGATAGAATGTGTACTGCTGATGTTTGGCGGAATGACTTTTTACGATGCGCTTAACCATAGTTTTACTACCATGGCAACTGGCGGATTTTCTACCAAAAACACCTCAGCCGCAGATTTTAGCCCTTACATTCAGTATGTAATTACCATCTTTATGTTTTTGGCTGGTACTAGTTTTACATTAAACTACTTCGCTTTTAAAAGGAAGTTTAAAGACATCTGGCGAAACGAAGAATTTAGATATTATCTCGGTGGAACAATTGTTTCAACCATTATAGTAACTATTGCAGTTTTTGTTGGCACCGAAAACAGTTTAGAGAAATCTTTTAGAGATTCTATTTTCCAGATAGTTTCTATTGTTACCACTACCGGTTTTGTATCAGCAGACTACACACAATGGACTCCTTTTGTAACATTATTGTTATTTATTTTTATGTTTATAGGAGGATCAGCAGGATCTACAGCTGGTGGGGTTAAGATTGTAAGACATATTATTTTGCTTAAAAACAGTTTTTTAGAGCTTAAAAGACAATTACACCCTTCAGCAGTAATTCCGGTTAGGTTAAACGATAAAGCTATTTCAAAGAACATTACCTTCCATGTTTTGGCTTTTATCATGATTTACATCTCCATTTTTGCATTGGGTTCTATTCTAGTTTCATTAAGTGGATTAGATTTTATGACCTCTATTGGTGCCGTAGCTACCTGCTTGGGTAATGTAGGACCAGGTTTAGGAGATGTAGGACCTGTAGACAACTTTGCTGGATTACCAGGTGTTAGCAAATGGATTCTTTCATTTCTAATGCTTTTAGGAAGACTTGAGCTATTTACTGTACTAATGCTATTTACTCCTTATTTCTGGAGAAAGGTTTAATCAGGTATTTCCTGTAATAACATTCACAATGAAAAAATCGACCTTACTGCATCTCAGAATACCTTTTTCATTTCTGTTGATGCCTGTTTTCTTATTTGCTGTATCAGTCTCTCCAGAATTTCCACTGGATAAACTGATTATAGTTTTTGTGTCATTACACCTGTTTCTTTACCCAGCAAGTAATGGCTACAATTCTTGGTTCGACAAAGACGAAGAAAGTATTGGCGGACTTAAAACACCTCCAAAAGTAGAGAAAGAACTCTTGTATTATTCTTTACTCTTTGATGCATTGGCAGTAATTGTAGGTTTTTTCGCAAGCTGGCAATTTGCTTTGATGTGTTTTATATATGGCGCTATTTCAAGAGCTTACAGTAATGATAAAATTAGGCTCAAAAAATATCCAATAGTTAGTTGGTTGGCTGTAACTATTTTCCAGGGAGGCTTTATGTTTTTGGCAACCTATCTGGCTTTAAATCAACTCACTTTTCCAGAATTACTTAAAACAGAAATACTTTTTCCTGCAGCTCTAAGCACAGCCATGTTAATGGGCTCTTACCCGATGACGCAAGTCTACCAACACGAAGAAGATGAAAAAAGAGGCGATCTTACTCTAAGTAGAATGTTAGGTATTAAAGGCACATTTATTTTTACTGTTTTATTTTTTGCTTGTGCTATGGCAGGCTTTACCTCCTATTTTACTACATATTTCGACTTTAATAGAGTAATAGTTCTAAACATCGCTTTACTCCCTGTACTGGTTTATTTTTTGTTTTGGTTTAGAAAAGTATGGTTTGATAAAAACGCAGCCAATTTTTCTTCAACTATGCGTTTAAATATTATTTCAGCAACCTGTTTTAACTTATTTTTTTTTTATTCAACTTTGATGAATCATTTTTCTGTTTTTTCATAAGCTGAATTCATACAGGTTTCATTCAGTGCTAAAATAAATCCAATCACCTGTGCAAGAGACATTTGGAGATTTTTTTCAATATTTAGTTTACCAAGAAAACAGACCGCTCATATTTACGCAAGCTGTTTTTTGGATATTTTTTGGAGGGGTAATATTAGTTTATCAATTTATTTATCGCCAAAACAACATCAGAAATTTATTTCTAATGCTGTTTAGCATGTATTTCTATTACCTATCGAGCGGCTATTACTTTGTACTTCTCATCTTCTCAACTCTGGTAGACTACTATCTGGGAAATGCAATATATAACAGTGAAGATCAATCTAAGAGAAAGCTATATGTAACGCTCAGTGTTATTATCAACCTCACTGTGCTAGGTTATTTTAAATACGCCTATTTCTTTACAGATACATTTAATACCGTTTTCGATACATCTCTAGAGACAAACAACATATTAGCATTGTCTCTTAATAAACTATTGGGCTTAGGTATAGATGCTAGTAGAATTTTTCTACCAGTAGGTATTTCATTTTATACTTTCCAAACAATTAGTTACTCTGTAGATATTTACAGAAGAAGATTAGAGCCTGTAAAAAACATTTTTGACTTTGCTTTCTTTGTGAGTTTCTTCCCACAATTAGTAGCAGGACCTATTGTAAGAGCTACAGATTTTATTCCGCAGATATACCAAAAATATCACCTTAGCAAAGAAGAGTTTGGGCGAGGTACCTTTTTAATCATCAGCGGATTAATCAAAAAAATATTTATTTCCGATTTTATCTCAGTAAACTATGTAGATAGAATTTTCGGAAATCCTGATGGTTTTACCGGATTCGAAAACCTGATGGCTGTTTACGGCTATTCACTACAGATATATTGCGACTTTTCTGGTTATACAGATATTGCGATTGGTATAGCATTAATATTAGGTTATAGATTGCCACTTAACTTTAATTCTCCCTATAAATCAATCAACATTACAGATTTTTGGAGACGCTGGCACATTTCATTGTCTAGCTGGTTAAGAGATTATTTATATATATCGCTTGGAGGTAACAGAAAAGGCAAAGGCAGAACTTATATCAACTTAATGCTTACAATGCTTCTTGGCGGATTGTGGCACGGAGCACACCTAAGATTTATAGTTTGGGGAGCTTTGCATGGTATTGCTCTTGCTTTTCATAAAATGTGGATGGAAATATTTAAATCTAAAGTGAGTGACGAAGATGAATCTTTCGTTTCAAAACTCATTTCAGGAATTATCACTTTCCATTTTGTAGCATTTTGCTGGATATTTTTTAGAGCAGATACATTTGAGTTAGCAGGAAAAGTAATATCACAAATTGCTCAGTCTTTCCACCCTGAGGTAATTTATGATATTTTGGTAGCTTACAAAAATGTATTTATGATTATGCTCTTTGGTTATATATTGCATTGGTTGCCAAGCAGCTGGAAGAACTTTGGAGCTGAAGTATTTGTTAAAACACCAGATTTTGCAAAAGCTACAATCATTTTTATAGTAATTATGGTTTTATTTCAGGTAAAATCATCAGAATTACAGCCTTTTATCTATTTTCAGTTCTGATATCATCTTATTAACATACTTATCGTTAGTCAAGCTTTCTCCGAAATTAGAAAAATTAAATATATTTGCCTCCGCACAATATTCAGGAAGCATACGGAGAGCCGCTGTTAGTAAATTTTTGACTACCTGGTTCAACCTGAAGCTGCTGAGAAGTGTCTTCAATTTGAATTAATTATGAGCTATAAAGCTGCGTTTTAGGAGCTAAGCGTGGTATTAAGAAGAAAAACAGAAATTACATGGCCTGGTTTAAAAGAAAAGAAAAAGGGATAAACACACCGACAGATCAGAAAAAAGACTCACCTGAGGGACTTTGGTATAAAACTCCAAGTGGAAAGATCGTCCACATGAAACAGTTGAAGAACAACTCTTATGTGAGTCCAGATGATAACCATCATGTAAGAATTGGTTCTGAAGAATATTTCGAAATTATTTTCGATGATCATAAATACGAAGAGCTAGATGCAAATCTTTCATCTGGTGATCCGCTAGGTTTTAAAGACACCAAAACCTATACTGAGCGTATTGATGCTAGCCAGAAAAAAACTGGTTTAAAAGACGCAGCAAGATCTGCTCATGGCAAAATGAACGGAATGCCAATTGTTGTGTGTTGTATGGATTTTGAGTTTATCGGTGGTTCGATGGGTTCTGTTGTAGGTGAAAAAATAGCTAGAGCGATAGATTACGCCTTAAAAACAAAAACTCCGTTTTTAATGATATCCAAGTCTGGTGGAGCAAGAATGATGGAAGCAGGTTTTTCATTAATGCAAATGGCAAAAACTTCTGCAAAACTTGCACTGCTTTCAGAAGCTAAAATACCTTACATTTCGTTACTTACAGACCCTACTACCGGAGGTGTTACTGCATCATTTGCTATGCTAGGAGACTTTAACATAGCAGAACCTGGAGCCTTAATTGGTTTTGCAGGTCCAAGAGTAATTAGAGAAACAATTGGAAAAGACCTGCCGAAAGGCTTCCAAAGTGCAGAATTTTTACAAGAGCACGGCTTCTTGGATTTTATTGTTAGTAGAAATGAATTGAAAAATAAGCTTACAATATTGCTCAAGATGCTCGAAAACTAGATTTTTTAATTTTTTATTGAGCCAAAAAGCTTATGAGGGAAAACAAATTACACCATTCTATAGACTGGTCTATTGTTGCCATATACCTCGCATTACTTTTATTCGGATGGATTAATATATATGCTGCTGTTTACGACCCTGAGGTTAAACAGAGTATATTTAGTATGGATTATAACTCTGGTAAACAGTTAGTCTGGATTTTTGCATCAGGTATATTAATCGTATTTGTACTAGCCGTAGATTTTAGAATTTATGAGCAATATGCTTTTATTATCTACGGCTTTCTCATTTTCTTGCTAATACTGGTATTATTTGTTGGTGTTGAAATAGCGGGCTCCCGATCTTGGTTTGACCTTGGTGTCATTGGTTTTCCTGGCGCACGGCTTCAACCTGCCGAGTTTGCTAAATTTGGTACTGCACTAGCATTAAGTGGCTACCTCAATAGCACAAATAAACGGGCTGATGAGCCAATTGTATTAATAATCTCTTTTGCTATTTTAGCGCTACCAGCAGCTCTAATTATTCTTCAAGGTGATACCGGTTCTGCTCTAGTTTATAGCTCTCTAGTCTTAGTATTATATAGAGAAGGTTTTCCAGGAGTAATACTTGTTGTAGGAGTTATTTTGGTATCATTCTTTGTGGTAACCCTATTCTTTAGAGAAGATTCATTTGATACATTTATTACTTCTGTAGCAATACTAGGTGTTGTAGCTTCTTTGGTTTCTTACCTTTTAGTAAATAAAAGAAAGAAAATAAAAGTTGCAGTGAGTGTATTTGTAGTAACACTCATGTTAATTTTTATGGCTTTTAGTATGGATTATATTTTAGTAAACATTCTAAAGCCACACCAAAGAGCTAGAATAGAAGTACTTGTAGACCCATATAAAGACCCTAAAGGCTCTGGATGGAATGTTATTCAATCTAAAGTAGCAATCGGTTCTGGGGGTTTTGGTGGCAAAGGTTTTTTACAAGGTACTCAAACCAAATTCGACTTTGTACCTGAGCAAAGTACCGACTTTATTTTTTGTACAGTTGGTGAAGAATACGGTTGGATAGGTAGTATGATTATCATTTCTCTATTTACCACCCTATTATTTAGAGTTGTAGCACTAGCAGAACGGCAAAAATCACGATTTGCCAGAGTTTACGGCTATAGTGTTGCCTCCATTATATTTTTCCACTTTACGATTAATATAGGGATGACAATCGGCTTATTTCCAGTAATTGGTATACCTCTTCCCTATTTCAGTTATGGAGGTTCTTCACTCTGGTCTTTTACAATATTATTATTTATTCTATTGAAATTAGACGGTCACAGATCGCAAGTACTGGCAAGATAAGGAGTTTATTTCCACTCTTTTCTTAAAAGTTCTTGTCCATCATATTCAACATAGGTGAAATGGCTTAACCAGTCTCCTATGTTGATGTATTTGCTGTTTTCAGCAACATCTAATTCGTAGGGAATATGTCTATGCCCAAAAAGGTAATAATCACAGTGATTTTTGGCTTCGTAATCTTTACAGAACTGATAGATAAATTCCTTTTCTCCATAGAATTTTAGGCCTTTATCCATTTTCTTATGCTTTTTACCTTTAGACCAAGTATGTGCTATCCACATACCAATGTTTGGGTTTAGCACTCCAAAAAGCCATTGACAAAAAGGATTTCTAAAGATTTTTTTGAGGAATTTGTATTTGTGGTCTCCTGGGCCAAGACCATCTCCATGCCCTAAAAGCAATTTTAAATCATTACATTGTAACTCGATAGGATCGTAATATACCGGAATATTTAATTGTTCTGGAAAGTAACCAAACATCCACATATCATGGTTTCCAGTAAAAAAAGAAATGGATATTCCACTATCTACTAGCTCAGCTAATTTTCCTTGAAAGCGAATAAACCCTCTTGGAATTACATATTTGTACTCATACCAGAAGTCAAAAATATCTCCAAGTAAAAATATATGTTGTGCATCCTGTTTAATATGATCGAGCCACGAGATAAAGATTTTTTCTCTTACCAAACTTTCTTCATCATTCGGGAAACCAAGATGAAGATCTGAAGCAAAATATATTTTTTTACCTGTTTTTAAATTTTCTTGAATCATATTAATCAAAACAAAAAAAGCCAACAAATTACAATTTGCCGGCTACCAGATATTCTTAACTTAAAAGTATGTACAACTTAGAACCTTTTCTCTTTTACTTTCGCTGCTTTACCTTTTCTTCCTCTCAAATAGAATAACCTTGCTCTTCTTACTTTACCTTTTCTAGTTACTTCTATTTTATCTATGCTTGGCGAAATAATAGGGAAAATTCTTTCTACACCAATACCGTTAGATATTTTTCTAACTGTAAAAGTCTCACCATTAGTACCTTTATTTTTACGCTGAATTACAGTTCCTTGAAACTGCTGAATTCTTTCTTTATTTCCTTCTTTAATTTTTACGTGCACATTCACGGTATCTCCTGGACCAAATTCTGGAAATGTTGGTCTGGCCTCGTGAGAATCGTTTTCAACGATTTTTATTAAGTCATTCATTTTATTAGATATTTAGGCTCTCGTGTAAAAGGAGTGCAAATATAGAAATAATATTTATTTTTTGTGGTGCTAAAAACGGATAAAAATTTAAAAATTATCGCATCACAATAGGATTTCAGGGAGAAACAGCCTTTAAATGGCTAATTTCCCTGTTTTAGTCTCTTTTATTTTATTTTTTTTATCCTATAAATTCAGAAATTCTAAGTTATTTTTTGAATTTATTAGCGTCTTGCAATTTATAGGAGTGCAAAAATACAAAGAGTAATCATTTATTCCTGCTCTTTTTACCAATTTTAAACCAAAATACTTACTAATTTTTTAATATTGGAGAAGCAGAAAATCTGTGCAATTTAAAGTTCTTTTACCGCTAGATTCATTTTAACTGATGCTCGCATTCAAACTCTTTTTCACTTTTTTACCTTTATTTTTTCAACCAATGTCTGGAGATAATTACACACCGGCTTACCAGCTTTTTGATAAAGAAGGAAAAACAGTAAACTTCGAAGACATTTCTGCAAAATTAGCAGAAGCAGATATTGTCTTATTCGGAGAACTGCACAACAACCCGATTTGCCATTGGCTTCAACTAAGAACTACAAAAAAACTTTTTGAGGCACACGGTGAAAATTTAATGCTCGCCGCAGAAATGTTCGAAACAGATGATCAATTAATTTTGAATGAATATTTGGCAGGTAAAATTCAAGAGAAACATTTAGAGTCTGAAGCTAAACTTTGGAACAACTATCAAACAGATTATGCGCCATTAGTCAATTTTGCTAAAGAACATAAGCTTAAGTTTATTGGAAGCAATATTCCAAGACGTTATGCAAGCCTTGTTTCAAGAGAAGGGTTAGAAGGATTAGAATCTCTAGACAAAGAAGCAAAGAAATTAATTGCTCCACTTCCTATTAAAGTTGATTTAACATTGCCTGGCTACAAAAACATGCTAGACATGATGGGCACACATGGAGGAAATGCGCAAGCTGAAAACTTTGCTAAAGCTCAGGCAATTAAAGATGCTACCATGGCAAACTCCATTTTAGAAAATATGGACAAAAACCAACGCACTTTACATTTTAATGGAGCTTACCACTCAAATAACTTCGAAGGAATTATGTGGTATTTGCAACAAGCTAAACCAAAATTAAAAATCGTTACAATCAGCTCTGTGGAGCAAGAGTCAGTTAAGAGTTTAGAGGAGAACAACCTACAACTAGCTGACTATATTATTGTAATCCCTTCTGACATGACAAAAACATACTGATTGAAATCAGTATGTTGCCATATTTAATAAAGATTTATTTGTGTCTGCTTTGCAATACTGCAATAACCTCTTCTAATTGGATGTTTTTTGCTTCTAGTAAAACTAAAAAGTGAAAAAGTAAATCTGCTGCTTCACCTAAAAATAAATCTTTATTATCGTCTTTAGCTTCAATTACCAACTCTACAGCTTCTTCACCTACTTTTTGCGCTACCTTATTAATCCCTTTTTCAAATAATCTAGCAGTATAAGAAGAATCAGTAGCAGCAGCTTGTTTTCTTTGAGCGATTACACTACTTAAATAGTCTAAAAAAGCCGCTTTTCCGCTTTCTGTTTCTGGAAAATAAACAGAAGTATCGCCAGTAACTTTTACTCTTACTAAACAGTAATCTGCTTTTACAAAATAGTCAGTTACTGAAAGTTCTGGTAACGTAATAGCTTTTTCTTCTTTATCTAATAAGTTTAACTGCTTGTTACTTTCCAGCTCGCTCAATGCAGCATCAGTTAAATAGCCAAACTGTAAAATTTTAGCAGTCGTTATATCTTGAATAATAGCGGTTTTCAAAAGAATAGAATGTTTAAAGGTTAGGAAATGAATTTTAGATTCGCACAGGAACCCCTTTCTGATTAAGAAATTGCTTTAAATCTGGAATCTCAATTTCTTTAAAGTGAAAAATACTGGCAGCCAAAGCAGCATCTGCATCATTATTTTCAAAAATATCTGAAAAATGCTCCATTGTACCTGCTCCACCAGAAGCAATTACTGGAATATGCAAAGTCTTAGTTAATGTACCAGTGAGTTCAATGGCAAATCCAGCTTTTGTGCCATCGTGATCCATAGATGTTAGCAATATTTCGCCGGCTCCACGGTCTTGTACTTCTTTTGCCCAAGGAATTGTTCTCTTATCTGTAGCTTCTCTCCCACCTTTAACATGCACAATATGCTCTCCATCTACATATCTAGAATCGATTGCAACCACAACACATTGAGCCCCAAACTCATTTGAAAGCTCATTTATAAGAGAAGGATTTTTAACAGCAGATGAGTTAATAGAAATTTTGTCGGCACCAGCATTAAGTAAAGCAGAAACATCTTCTACAGAGCTAATTCCACCACCTACAGTAAATGGAATATTTATTTGCTTTGCTACATTTCTTACTAGTTCAACTAATGTTTTTCTTTTTTCTACAGTAGCTGTAATATCTAGAAAAACCAGTTCGTCGGCACCTTTGCGGCTGTAAATCTCGGCAAGTTCTACCGGATCGCCAGCATCTCGCAAATCGACAAAATTTACACCTTTAACTGTTTTGCCATCTTTAATATCCAGACAGGGAATAATTCTTTTACAAAGCACAAGCTTGATATTTTAGTATAGTGCAAACTTAGGGATAAAAGAAAAAGGAAGGAAAAAGTTTGTTTGAAAGTTATAAACAAGTAAGAACAAAAATTCAGATTTTTTGAAAATACTGAATTTATAAATTTCTTTTGTTTCAGTTAAAAACATTACACCAAATTAGTTATGGTGCTAGAAGTAAATTTTAGGTAATTAGTTAGTTTAAGGAATATTAAATTTCGTGGAAAGTTTTCTTCA
>PBYL01000407.1 GCA_002729595.1 Thalassovita sp.
CATTTGCTACTGAGCTCATAAATTCTGTGTCGTGTTTCATTTTCAGAATCAATGTATGATCTGTTGCACCTAGTGTCGGTCCTTACCTCAACAAATACAAACCTTCGGCTCAACAGAGCTAGAGCAAGTCTCTTCTGCTTCTACACGTGTAACAACCAATAATAGCAATTTAGAAGCTCTAATGAGTGTTTCTCGTGGTATTGCACCAACTCACCATGCTTATCAGTATAAGGAAACCGGCAAAGAGTTTTTAATTACAGATAGAGTTTTTGTAAGGTTTAGAAAAGAACTTTCCCTTAAAGAATTAAATGAGTTTATTGCCAAATATGCTTTGGTATTAAAGTCTAAGTTTTCTGCAAAGTCGTACTTGTTTCAGTTAACGAATTATACTGGAATGAACCCGGTAAAATTGGTAGTTAAACTGATGGAAGAAGATGATATAGTTGAGTCAGCAGGGCACGATCTTAACCAGAGAATTCAAAAGTATCAAGATATTGTTCCTACAGACCCGAACTATATTCAGCAATGGCACTTGCATGAGAGGTTGAATGACCCTGAGTTTGATCCTAGATCTTCAACCGATTGCGAAGGTGCTTGGGAGTTGTTGGGTAACTATGGAAGTTTTGATGTAACTGTGGGTGTAACCGACGATGGTTGTTTGTTAAGCCATCAAGATTTTGATTCGTCAGGTAAGTTTGCCAGTTGGGGATATTTTCAAGGCGAAAGATTGATCTCAAGTGTAGACTTTGATGCTTCACCAAGTAATATGTATGAGACTGGTTCTAACCACGGAACTTCATGTGCTGGTGTAATTGCAGGAGAGGCCGATGCGGTTAAAACTGTAGGAGCTGCACCCGCTTGTAGGTTATTGCCCGTAAAGTGGGAGTCTGATGGACCAAGTCTATTCATCAGCGATTCTAAATTGATAACTGCTTTAAATTACATGTCAGACAAAGTAGATGTAATTTCCAATTCTTGGGGAATATCACCAGTGGGTATTTGGGAGAACGAAGTTTTAAATACAATTACCACACTCGCAGAAACTGGTGGAAGAAGAGGAAAAGGAATTGTATTCTTGTGGGCTTCAGGTAACGAAAATTGCCCAATCGATTATTCATCAAACATAGAAATACCTTATACCTCTGGTGTACAGCAATTAGCAGATGGCTCTTTGGTTTGGGTAGGAGTGGAAACTTCACAAGAGTTTATACATAATCTAGTGGGTTTGCCAGGTGTAATGCATATTGCTGCCTTAGCCAGTAATGCACAACGAAGCCATTATTCTAACTATGGTCCTGGAATAACTCTATGTGCACCTTCGAGTAATGTACATACCTATTACAGAATGGAAGTGGAAGGTTTAGGCATCACCACTACCACCGGACAAAACGAAGGTGTAACCAACTTTTTTGGTGGTACTTCGAGTGCAACGCCTTTAGTAGCTGGTATTGCCGCTTTGGTTATTTCTGCAAATCAGGAGTTGAGTGCGCAAGAAGTTATTTCAATTTTGAATCAAACAGCTTCTAAAGATTTGAACTTAGAAGAGTATCCTAAAACATTGCCGACAGATTTTGATTCCGATACTTCTTGGGATGTTTCGCCAGTTGCCCCATTCGATAATGGTAGTTTTAATGATGTTGATTTACCAGATGGAACTTGGAGTCCGTGGTTTGGCCATGGTAAAGTAAATGCATTGGAAGCGGTAAGAGAAGCGCTTGCTAGAATCAGTGGTAACAATACGCAAACAACATTTGCTGAAACATCAGAGCCATCTTTAAGTATTCCAGATAATAACAGTGAAGGTATTTTTGATATAATTACTTGTGCTACTGAGGGAGAGTTAGCATCTATATCAATCAGTGTAGACATCACCCATACTTACATTGGAGATTTGATTTTGACTTTAACCGCTCCATCAGGTAAAGAAGTAGTCTTGCAAAGTAGAAATGGTGGTTCAACCAATAATCTGCAAAAAACATTTAACTTCTCCAATACATCCACTTTATTAGCTTTGGTAGGTGAATCTATGGTTGGCGAATGGAAATTAACAGTTAAAGATGCTGCTAATGTTGATACAGGCTCTTTAAATTCGTGGAGTTTAGAAATTAATGCAAACAATGCAGAAGTAATCACCGTAGAAGAAAATGAAGGAATTACCATTCCAGATAATAATCAATCAGGCATTGAAAGAGTACTAACAGTTTCAGAATCTGGCATCTTAAAAAATCTAGAAATTTCTGTAGATATTACCCATACTTATATTGGTGATTTAACGCTAGAACTAATTTCGCCAAGTAACAATTCATATCTATTACATAATCGCATTGGAGGAAGCTCAGATAACATTATTAAATCATATTCCTTAGCCAATACACCGATTCTCACAGAACTAAAAGGCCAGTCAATAGAAGGAGACTGGAAACTAAAAATTACCGATAGAGCTAATGCAGATATTGGTAAACTCAATTTTTGGAAATTGAAAATAGAGGTGTAAAAAGAGCTTTTTTAAGCATCTCTGTTTTCGTGTTTCGACCATACTTATTTTACTGTAAGTCAACCAGTTATTTTAATAGCACTTGTATTGCTATGTGTAAAATTAATAGCATAGCGATACTGATTTTTTAATTCTTTTAAAATTTTATCATAACATGGTTAAGGTTAAAAAAAATAGGTTTTGGCAAAACACTATTAAGAAGTATCGTAAAATAATTCCGCACTATACGATTCCTGAAACTATTCACGATATTGCTGCTGTAATTTTACAAGCAGAGAAAGAAAACAGGAGAGTTAAAGCAGTAGGATCGGGGCATTCATTTTCTGATGTGGCAATGCCCGATCATTATTTGGTTGATTTAAGGCTATTAAATAAGGTTCTTGAATTGCCCAATTTTATTAAAGAAGAGAAAAAAGATAGAACTTTAGTGCATGTAGAAGCAGGCATCACTATCCAAAAATTTAACTGCGAAATGGATGATCGCGATTTGTGCATCACCAACATGGGCGGTATAGATGAACAAACATTGGCAGGAGCAATTTCTACAGGTACGCATGGTACAGGTATTGATTTGCCATCGCTTCCCGGATTGGTACAGTCAATGGTGTTGGTGACTAAAAATGGCAAAATGCTCAGAATTGAACCTACAAATGGCATTACCGATCCTGCAAAACATAATGAAATAGCAATAGAATTAAGGCAAGATGATGATCTGTTTTATAGCGCACTAGTAAACCTCGGTTGCTTCGGAATAATATATTCTTACATTTTGAAGATAGAAGAAATGTATTATTTAAAAGAGACGAAAGAATGCTTTAAATGGAAAGATATTAAGCCAAAATTAGAAGATAGAAGTATCTTTTTTGAGGAGGATGGAACTACACCAATTCGTGGTGTAATGGTGCAAATTAATCCTTACAAAACAGATAAAGATGATCATACAGTAATTGTAGTCAAGCATCGACTTTTGAAAAGTAAGCCCAAAAGAAATATAAATGATCGGAAGAGAAATTGGCTCAGTAGTCTATTTGGAAACTTTCCATTAGTACCATTTTCTTTCTTAGTGATAAGTAAAAAGATAGTTCGAAAACCATCTAAATTACCTAGTTTGTTAGACAGTTCTTTAAAATCTTTGAGAGATAAGAGCTTTGAAAATAAAGGTTATAAAGTGCTTTATCAAGGCGTTGAATATTTAAAAGTAAGAGCTTACGATAGTGAGTTTGCCTTCGATTTAGCTTTTGGGAAAAACAATTTTATTGCTGCTATCGAAAGAATGTTTGAATTGGTGGAATACAACCAAGCCAGAGGTTTTTACCAAAGCTCGCCAATGGGAATCAGGTTTGTTAATCGATCAAAAGCATATCTTTCTCCAGAGTATGCAAAACAAGTGGCTTATATCGATGTGCCTTTTGTTTGTGGTACTCCCGGTTCAGATGATTTCTTATACGATTACCAAAAGATTATGCTCGATAAAGGAGGCATACCACATTGGGGCAAAATTAATTCGATTCTCAATGGCAAACCAGAAGTAATTAAAGAATACTATCCGGAACTACCTAAATGGGAAAAAGTATTTAAAGAGTTTAATGAGAATAAAACCTTTAGCAATCAATTTTCAGACAGACTAAA
Source organism: Thalassovita sp. (assembly GCA_002729595.1). Lineage (GTDB taxonomy): Bacteria > Bacteroidota > Bacteroidia > Cytophagales > Flammeovirgaceae > Chondrinema. The sequence goes on from PBYL01000407.1 coordinate 4,124, forward strand.
ACTTGGATTTATCTGTGTAGAAGAAATGAGTGATTTGGAGGTTTAGAAGCTTAATTATAAAAGATATTATCTGTTAATCAGTCGCTTAACATTTCAAATTTATTAGGAAGGTGCTAGCTCAACTGTTCAAATTGAGCAATAGAAATCCATTGTGCTTTTAAAAAAAGTACAGAAAATTTTATTGTATCGATCAGTTTGGAGTTTATGACGAGTTTGTATACTCAAATTAACCAATTATCTGATCTCGTTCAAGAAAAAATGAACATATCAATAAAAAATCAAGGTTTCTGGGTATTTAAAATTGAGCTATTTATCCCAAATTGAACTGATTGTATTGGTGGACTAACAAAATACCTTTGATTAACACATTTAACTAAATTAACTAGACTATGACGCTGCCGGCAATCTCTGTTATCAATTTCACTACTCATATATTAGATCAGGAAGTTTTAGAAGTAATTAATGCCATAAACAAACAAATTAAAGAACATTTTATGCCTATATGGGGAAGTGGTAAAATATTAAAATTCCATCCTACATCATACTATCCAACTGATAGTAAGGCTTTAGTATACGATCCTGTGAGAACAGAAAATGTGGTGTATTTGGTTGAAGAGAGTACTTTGTCAAGTGTTTTGGGTTATCATTCGTTAAATGCGTGTGAACTACCTTTTGGGTTCGTATTTACTGAAAATGAGGACTGGTCTGTCAACTTATCAAATGAAGTTTTAGAATTAATAATAGATCCCTTAGCCAATATTTTTTTACCTGGACCAGATCCGTTTAATCATTTAAAAACAGTATTTCATGCTTATCGATCTTGTAGTGCGGTAGATCAAACAAATTACACAATTGAAGGAATCTCGGTATCTAATTTTATAACACCAGCCTACTTCTCAATTGGTGATGGACCTGGCATAAGAACTGATTTTCTCGGTATTGGTGTGTCTAGTTTTGGCGCTGCAGAAGATAGTAAAATCTCTTTTTTTGATTTACAAACTCATAAGTGGGATACATATTTGGGTGATCAAATTAGTACAATACCTGTAATGGGCAAAAGAGAAAATGAATTTAAGCGATTGCAACAAACTCAAATTAGTAATGATAGATTAAGTGCTATTTTATTAAAAGCTTCTTCAAGTTATAAAAACCTTCAAATGGTTTATGCTATAACACGAGAAGAGAGATATAAAAAAATGATTAATAAAATATTACAAATTTGAATTTTAGCAATAGATAGTTGTAACACTCATACTAAGTTAGTAACTTAACAATAATTGAGTAATTCCATTTATCTAATTTGTAAGTAAAACTCATTTTTTCAACTGTTTGCTTCTTTAGCTCAACTTTAAAAAGAAGTTGTTTTTTAGCTAAAGCAAATGCTACTATCTAAGACTACCTCCTTGTAAAGAGTTTATTTTCAAATACTTTTAAATATAAAAAAATGGGCAATCCACGAATTAAAACTTTAATATCTCTACAAAAAAGAGAAGATATCGAATCAGGAGAACCAGGTTATGAGCTATTTTATAAATTAGATTTAGATAGTGAGAAGTATGGTATTCAAATGATTAAGAAAAAAGCAATTCAATACGACAAAACTCAGGAAGAAGAAATAGTACTTGAGTATGAGATATATGTGTCTACAAACATGGTAAATTCTCTAGAAGGAAGTATTAAGATAAAACATAGTGAGTTGCATTTAGGAAAAATAGAAGCTACCAAAATTAGACTTACTGCTATTTTAGAAGGCATACCATCAATGCTGGGTTCAATTGCAATAGAAAATGTTGCAGAGAATAGTGATGATGATGATACTCCTGGTGCAAATCGGAGAATTAAAGCGATGATGTACCTACAAAAGCAGAAGGAGGGATCCATGATTTTAGAAGCAGTATTGAAATCTTACGATACGCAAATTAAGTCTATTGAAGAAACGAAAATGACTCAATTGGATGGCATATATGCAATCAGTGTAAAATTAAATGAAGTAGCATCTGATGTTCCGACTATATACCCTTTACCTACTATTGAAATTCCAAAAGGTTTTGAAGGATTGGTAAGGTTGAATACTGTTGAAGGTGAACACGGAGATCATGAGGAAGATGAACACGATCATGAAGATGAGCATAAAATAGAAGCAGCAAGTCATGATGGAACTTCATCAATTCATACAAAAGATGGTGATGATGAAGAATAATAATCATAAAATTTAAAATCATGATAAAGTATTATTTAGGCTTCAGTATTTTAATAACCTTCTGCTTTTTTAGGAATACAACTTATAATGTTTCTTCAAAAGTGGATTACTTAAAAATTGATAGCCTAAATAATCTTGCATGGGAATACCGAAAAAAAGATGAAAAAACAGCTTTAGAATATGCTCGGGAGGCTCTTAATTTAGCAAACAGATACAATTATAATGAAGGTAAGTCAACGGCATATAAGCATATAGGATTAATCACAAGTTATGGATTAAATCCGAGAGAAGCATTACTTTACTATGATTCAGCGATTATGGCTTTGTCTGGAACTAATGATACTCTTTTAGCTAAAATTTATAATAATAAAGCAGTTTTATATAAAAATCTTAACGATTATGATAATGCAAAAAAATACTTTACCAATAGTCTCGCAATTAAAGCAGAATTAAATGATAGTTTGGGCATTGCAAAGACTTATAATAATATTAGCAATGTTTATTTCTATGAGGGGAAATATTCACTTAGTATAGAATTCCTTATTAAAAGTATAGAAATAAAGGAAAGACTAAATGATCAGTCTTTGGGAGTTTCTTACATGAATTTGAGTAATCGACATGAATTCATGCATAACTATCAAAATGCATTATACTATAATCATTTAGCATACAATAACTTCCTTTATCAGCTTGATTCATCGATGATGTTAGATGCCTTATATAATAAAGGAATAATATTACTTGATTCGGGATTATATGAAAGTGCTATTGAAACATTTTATAGTTGCATAGATAAATTTTCTATAAGCGATGTCTTTTTATCTGATTTTTATGATAATTTAGGTAACGCTTATTTACATGTTAATGATTTTGATAAATCTCTTGAGTATCATAATAAAAGTTTGAGCTTAAGAGAAAAAAGTAAAGCAGAATCGAAGTTATTATCATCTTATATTAATGTAGGTAAGGATTATAATTTATCAGGGAATTTTGATGAGGCACTAAAATATTTTTACAATGCTTTAAATATTAATCCAAACGATCCCAATGAGTTAAAAAGAATATATCAAAACTTAACTATTACATACGAAGGTTTAGGTGAAGATGGACTCGCCTTAGATTTTTATAAAAGATTCAGCTCCTTAAAAGATTCTTTATTTACGATACAAAAACAATTAGGTGAGGCAGAGTTAATAGAGAAGTATGAATCTGATAAAAAGGCACGGAGGATAGAGCACCTACAAATGGAGAAAAGCTTTGTAGAAGCTCAAGCAAGTATAGTTGCATTCCAAAGAAATGCATCTTTCTTTTTTAGCTTGATGGTAATTGCCGTTGCCTTTTCGGCAGTAAAATATTACCAATTTAAGAAGAGGGCAAGTCAAGAACTGGCTTTAAAAATAGAAGAAATTAATGAGAGGAGAATTTCTGACTTAATGAAAGCTCAAGAGTTAGAAGTTTTAAATGCATTACTCAAAGGGCAAGAAACAGAGCGGATGCGAGTAGCACAAGATTTACATGATAGAATTGGCTGCTTACTGTCAACTGTAAAATACCATTTCAGCAGTTTTGATAACAAACTAAATGAAATGGCAGATACTTTTAAAGAGCAGTATGATAAAGCAAATACTATTTTAGATGAAGCTTGTAATGAAGTTAGAAATGTTTCTCACAACCTTGCATCAGGAGTATTATACAAATTTGGTTTAGTGCCAGCTTTAGAAAGTTTGGCAGATAACATTAGAAGTTCAAATAGATTAGAAATTGAAATATTTGAGTTTGGCGTAAAAAGAAGGTTAGAGTCATCACTCGAATTAACATTATATAGAGTCGTTCAAGAATTATTAGCAAACATTTTAAAACATGCAAAAGCAAGAGAAGTATCAATTCAAATTACTAAACGAGCAACAGCATTAAGTTTAATTGTAGAAGACGATGGAGTTGGGTTTGATCCACAGCTAGCTGCTAATGGTATTGGGCTTAAAAACATCGAGGCAAGATTAGTAGAGCATAAAGGTAAACTTAGTATTGATTCTGGTTTAGGAAGTGGAACTTCAATTATTATCGAAATTCCTTTAAATTTAGAAACATAAACTTTATGATCCACTATGGTAAATCTAGTAATCGCCGATGACCATCAGGTAATTTTAGATGGAATCGAATCTCTTATAGAAGGTGAAGCAGATATGCAAGTTGTTGGCAAAGCTTGTAATGGAAAGCAACTTATCAAAATGATAACATCTATCGAAGTAGATATGGTGCTTTTAGATATTAATATGCCTGTAATGGACGGAATCGAGTCTGTAGAATATATAAAGACCAATTTTCCAGATATTAAGATTGTTGTTTTAACCATGTATAACGACAGGGGCTTTGTTACCAAAATGGTAGAATTAGGTGTAAATGGCTACATTTTAAAAAATACTGGTAAAAGAGAATTGCTCAATGCTATAAGAATGGTACTGCAAAAAGGCTCACATTTTAGTGTGGATGTAATGAGTGCAGTTATAGAAGGTATGAGCAACCGAAGAATGAAAAAACAACAAAAAGTTTGTTTAACTAAAAGAGAAAAACAAATTTTAATATACATTGTAAATGGAGATTATAATAAAGAAATAGGGGAGAAATTAAACATTGCAGTTAATACTGTAGAGACGCACCGAAAGAATATTATCAGTAAACTCCATGCTAAAAATACAGCCCATTTAGTTAGAATCGCAATAGAAAATAAACTAGTACCAGCCTGAAATTTAAATACCAACCGATTATTTAAAAGCATTTCCTCTTATTGAATTTAAATTCAATTGAGTCTTTTTAGTTTCTTAAAACTTTAAAGAAAAACCTTATACGAATATGTATTTATCTGATTCAATTTAGAGTCAGCCTAATACGATATTGTCAAGATCTTCTAAGCATTACTTCTATTAGCATATCACTTTTTAACCTTTAACTGTGTAAACTATGTTGCAGAACGTATCACATTTTGTAGATGTACAAGATGATTCCGAAATACTGTATGAATCAGATTTTGGCTATATGTTTAATTTTTTAAATAGAAATGGTTCGCATCTTTTACCTACTGGTCCAAGAACTGTTCACTATTTAAGAAGACTTGGTACTGTAATGGCAGACCAAGAAATTTCTGAAGAAGATTTTGCTGAAAGAAATTCAACCATTCCATCTATTTATACTTATTTAGGACAGTTTATCGATCACGATATTACTGCTAGAACGGATAGAAATACTACCTATAGTAGTATTGGAGATGGCCCAGATATTTATCCGCTTAACCCAATTGAAATTGTTCAAAACTTAAGAAATGGTAGAAGACCGAAGTTAGATTTAGACAGTGTTTTTGGCGAAGGACCAAGTTTTAGTTCAAAATATACTTGTCAGGCAGATAAGTTATTCGATAACAGAAGTCTCAATTTATTTTTAGTAGATGGCCCGGGTAATTTTATTGATCTAAAAAGAGATAAGAAAAAAAATTATAAAGCAATAATTGCTGATGCACGTAATGATGAAAACTTGATTATCAGTCAATTACATGCTACTTTTCTCAAAATGTTCAATAAGATCAATGATAATTTAGATGATTCTGGTCTGAGTAATGCAGATGCTTATAGCAGAGCCAGACAGTTATGCCGATGGGCTTATCAATATGTGGTGTTAAATGATTATTTGCCAACAGTTTGTGATCCAGATGTAGTAAATGACATTTTAAGGAATGGGCCATTTTTCTATAATACTAGCTTTCCTTATATGCCATTAGAGTTTTCTGTTTCAGCATTCAGATTTGGTCATTCCATGATTCGTCCATCTTATATGTTGAATGAAGATACCACCATGAATATAATGAAAATATTAGATCCGGCAGCGAATCTAATTGATACTGCAACCGGTAATATTCGAGCAGATGTGGTAGTTGACTGGGCAAATTTTGTAGGTGAAAATCCTGCTAACTTGGCTAGAAAGATTGATCCATTTATAGCTAAAGGCTTGTTCGATTTAAGTAAAATTGCAGGAACTCCACCACCACCATCTGTATTGGCAAGTCTTACTCAGCGAAACTTGTTAAGAGGTTATTTATTAAGCATTCCTACAGGTCAGGCAATTGCAGAAGCAATGCGAATAATGCCTTTAACAGAAACCGAATTGGTAGATGGCCTTAACGAAGAACAAACATCCGTGATGCAAGACTCTGATTTTGTGAAAATGACTCCACTTTGGTTTTATATTTTACAAGAAGCTAAAGTTCAAAAAGATGGCAATACTTTAGGCTATGTTGGTAGCAAATTGGTTGGAGAAACCATTACTGGGCTTGTAAAAGGTGATTTTAATAGCTATTTTAACAATACAAATGATGCACATATAGAATCAGATGGAATTCTATTACCAGATAATGGAATGCACGTAAAAATTAGTACAATTAAAGATATCTTGATGTATGCCGAAGTACTCACTCCTGATGCTGCAGTACCAATGGAAGCTGAGGTATAATGTTTAGATACATCATATAATTATTTAGCAACTTAGCAATCAGATATGGAGACCATGCAACTTTGTAGAGGAGGAGAAATGGTTACTTTACATAAAGTATCTGATTGCTTTGCTATTTTTTCTAATGAGTACCCAAAAGATATTCGTCTCATTTCATTAGAAAATTCAGATAAGCTAGACGACCTTATGGAAAAATTAAGGCAAACTAGTGGAACTGATATTGTCTCACATGTATATATTTCAAATCAAAACTCAAATGCTAAAGTTTTACCTTTAAATACAATTACCATTCAATTTGAGAATGAAATATCACATAATCGGCTATATCAAATCTTCAAAAAGTTTGAGTTAGAAGAGATTGAAAAAATTAGTTATTTGCCAAATTCTTATACAACACGATTAACAGCATTATCGAAACAAA
>PBYL01000408.1 GCA_002729595.1 Thalassovita sp.
CCGTTACCATCTGTGACTGTGGCTAGTGTATCGCCATTGTCATATTCATCAAATGGTAGTGGGTCATTCACTAAATAAACAGCTTCCTCATCGCTCTCTTCAAATTCAAGTGTGATTTCTGTCTCTGTAGTATTTCCAAGTTCATCAGTAGTAATAACAGTAAAAGTATAGCTGCCTTCTACTAGTTGAGTGGAATCACTTACGGTGATCGTGCCGTCACTGGCTAAATCTACTCCCGGTGGGAAATCACCTGAACTCACTACTGCATCTACTATTTCTCCGTTGCCATCTGTTACATAAGCCAAGGTATCGCCATTGCCATATTCATCAAATGGAAGTGGATCATTTACTACATAAACTGCTTCTTCGTCACTCTCTTCAAATTCTATAGTAATTTCGGTTTCGGTAGTGTTGCCATTTTCATCGGTTGTGGTGACTGTAAAAGTATAGCTACCATCTGCTAACTGAGTGGAATCACTCACTGTGATGGTACCATCACTGGCTAAATCTACTCCTGGTGGTAAACTACCATTTGTAACTGTAGCATCTACTATCTCTCCATTGCCATCGGTAACTGTTGCTAATGTATCTCCATTACCATATTCGTCAAATGGAAGTGAGTCATTCACTACATAAACTGCTTCTTCGTCGCTCTCTTCAAATTCTAGCGTGATTTCTGTTTCGGTTGTATTGCCCAACTCGTCTACAGTTTGGACTGTAAAAGTGTATGATCCTTCAACTAATTGTGTTGCATCACTTACTGTAATTGTTCCATCACTGGCCAAGCTTGTTCCAGCAGGTAAACTTCCAACAATTACCACAGCACTAATTATATCACCATTGCCATCTGTAGCTATAGCTAATAAATCGCTGTTTGAATAGGAATCAAATGGTTTTGCTTCATCTACTACGTAGACTGCTTCAATATCACTCTCTTCAAACTCTAGTGTAATTTCTGTTTCGGTGGTATTGCCATTTTCATCAGTAGTGATTACTGTAAAAGTATAACTGCCTTCTGCTAGCTGAGTGGAATCGCTTACCGTGATGGTGCCATCGCTGGCTAAATCTACTCCCGGAGGTAAACTACCATTTGTAACTGTAGCATCTACTATCTCTCCATTACCATCGGTAACTGTTGCTAGTGTATCTCCATTGCCGTATTCGTCAAATGGAAGTGGATCATTTACTACATAAACTGCTTCCTCATCACTCTCTTCAAATTCTAAAGTAATTTCTGTCTCTGTAGTATTTCCAAGTTCATCAGTAGTTGTAACTGTAAATGTATAACTACCTTCTGCTAATTGAGTGGAATCACTTACCGTAATGTTACCATCACTGGCTAAGTCTACGCCTGGAGGTAAACTGCCATTTGTAACTGTAGCGTCTACTATTTCGCCATTGCCATCTGTGACTGTGGCTAAGGTATCGCCATTACCGTATTCATCAAATGGTAATGGGTCATTTACCACATAAACAGCTTCTTCATCGCTCTCTTCAAATTCTAGCGTGATTTCCGTTTCGGTTGTATTACCAAGTTCATCGGTAGTGGTGACGGTAAAAGTATAGCTACCTTCTGCTAGCTGAGTGGAATCACTTACGGTTATTGTGCCGTCACTGGCTAAGTCTACGCCCGGTGGCAGACTGCCTGTACTTACTACTGCAGCTACAATGTCTCCATTGCCATCTGTAACTGTTGCTAGGGTATCTCCATTGCCGTATTCATCAAATGGAAGTGGATCATTTACTACATAAACAGCTTCTTCGTCACTCTCTTCAAATTCTAAAGTGATTTCTGTTTCGGTAGTGTTACCCAACTCATCTGTGGTGGTAACTGTAAAAGTATAACTACCTTCTGCTAGCTGAGTGGAATCACTTACGGATATTGTGCCATCACTGGCTAAGTCTACACCTGGCGGTAAACTACCATTTGTAACTGTAGCATCAACGATCTCTCCATTGCCATCGGTGACTGTGGCTAGTGTATCGCCATTGCCATATTCATCAAATGGTAGAGAATCATATTCTGTATAAACAGCTTCAATATCATCTAAAATCGTAATGTAAACCGTAGCCTCAGAACAAGTTGTAATTGCTAGATCATCACAAATTTTATAGATAAAGCTATCAATCCCTACAAATAAGGTGTCGGGATTATAAGTAAATGAACCATCTGTATTTAAGGTTAGAGAACCGTTCTGCACATCTTGCACTAAAACTATATTTTCCGAATCTGGTCGAATGTCATTATCTGCAACATTGTCTGTAGCGGTTACATCTTCATAAAAGTCAAAATCATCATCTATTGCAATCGGAATTGTACTGATATCATTGGTGTAATAGGCATTATAAAACCTTAACTCAAGCTCCAAAGCTATCAAACCTAAAACCCCATCATTCACAATTACTTCAATACCTTCAACATTCTTAGTTGGGTCTCCTGGGGTAACTTCCACTTTAATAATATCTGAATGATCGAATAAGAGAGAAGCATCAATTAAATTTCCATTCCCTTCATCATCAGATATTAGCTCAGAACTGCCATCTTCATAATATATTTTAAAGGTAATCTCATCTGAAAAAAGTGATACATCCAACAAACCTGTAACATCTTCTAAGGTCAAATAAATAGGTCTATCGGCACTAAAAGGTGTACTCCAATCTACTCTTTGTGTTACCTCACCTCCAAGACTTAAAGTCTTCTTAATTAGTGAATAATCTGTATTAGGATCGTAACCAGTATTGGTATTCACCACAGCTTTATCTGGGTCAACTACCTCACAATTCAAGCAAAGAATTGCACTATTAATACCACTACTTTCATTAACATCAGCAAAAACTTTAACATCGGTAGTGTTCTCAATATCATGTATGTTGAGCGTATTATCTATTCCTAATAAACCCCCAAAGTTTATATTAACTTTTCTAACATTACCATGCGCATCTGGTGTGTCTGTTCTTTCTTCTGGTACAATTAATCTAACCTGAAAAAGATTATCAGCTTCATCTAACAAAGTAAGCTCTACATTATCCGTAGAGCTATAAGTCTCAATTTCGTTGTCACTAGCATCTAAAAACTCAATCGATAAATTCGACAAAATATCACTGGTGATTACTCCATCTACCACTCCAAGTAATGGCAAAGCATTGTCAAATGAAAAAGTAAAATCTAGATTTTCTCCGGGTGTTAGGTCATTTGTAAATTCATAATAAGCAATTAATTCATCTGCAATAGCCACATCAGATCGAATCTGGGCATAGGTATTTATATTATTATCAAAAGCATAATTATGGTTATAACCAGCACAGTTTACACAGGCTAATGCATCTTTTGTAAATTCAGGATTTACTGATACTGTAGGTTTATTAGCAGATAATGCTGGATAGCTAACTGTATCGTCGGTATGGTAAGCATTGTAGAAATTTAATTCTAAATTAGCCGCTAGCAAGCCTAAAATACTATTACCTACTATTACTTTAACACCACTTACTGTATTAAAATAATCTTTAGGAGTGAGTTTGACTAAATACTTATTAGTGTTGTCGTAAAGAAGTGTTGCATCAATTATATCGCTATTGCCTAAAGAATTGCTTACTGTTTCAATTGAGCCATCGGTGTATAAGATTTCAAACTCAACAGCATCTCCCAAAAGATTCAAGTTTAACAATCCTGAGGCATCTTCTAAGGTAAGATAGATATCTCTGTTACTTGAGAATGGAGTAGACCAATCTACTCTTTGATATACATTGCCACTAACACCTAATATTTTGGTTAATGTAGAAAAATCGGTGTTTGGGTCTCGACCTGTAGTATCGTTTACAACTGCTCCATCAGAATCTGATACACTACAACCTATACAAATTAGTGGATCAGAAACACCCGAACTATAGTTTATATCTGCATAAGTACGGTTGACATTTTCAGAGGTAATATCATAAATTTGAACTCCACTTGAGACACCAAGTAAACTAGCGTATTTGATGTCAATTTTTCTTGGTTTACCATAACTACCAGTTTTTTCTGAAGGAGCTTGGAAGCTGACTAAAAACTTGTTGGTTGAATTATCTAGCAATTCTAGATTGATTAAACTTATTGAATTATAAGTCTCGATCACATTATCGGCACTGTCTTTTAAGATTATATTGATATCTGAAAGAACATCTGTAGTAATAATTCCATCAACCACATTAAGAAGAGAACCTCCACCACTAAGTGCCATAATAATTGAAATATCATTACCAGTTGGCACATTTTCTTGAAATTCGTAATGCGCAGTTACACTTACTCCAGCACCAATTCCTGTAGAAATGTCTGCAAAAGTATTTTCATTATTATCATATGCATCTTCATGGTCAGAGTTTGAACAACCAAAACATAAACCTGAAACTGTAAACTCATCGGATGAACCTATATCGACATCTGGTCGAGTCTGTGAATATATTTTACCTGAAACCAGAAGAAAAAATATTACAAAAAGTAGGTAAGTGTTTGTAAAGTGTTTTTCCATTAAGCCAATATGTTTGATGTATACTTTTTGATAGTTTTGTCAAAAAACGGCTCAACATTTTTCAGATTTTAATTACATAGCTATATTTTTTACTGTTTAATGAAAAAATAATCTTATTTAGATTATTCAAAGATTCAAGTATGAAGATTTGAACAAACCAAATATTTAGTAAAAAATTTAATAATGAAATATCTTAATATTTCCAAATAAAATTAATAACAACGTACATAAATCAAAATGAAGAATAATATTCAATGAATTAAATAAAATATGTAAATAAGTACATTTATTAAACTTTAGATTAAAAATTGAATTGCACTCATTTTATTACATTCATACTAGCTGAAATAAAAGTTACAATTTTAGAAGTCATACTTTCAAACACAATTTCTATAAATATGTACTTTTTAGTCTATTCAAGCATAAAATTGCCATCATTCAACTCTATATTTTAGTAGTATAATTCTACAGAAAGTCATTTTTAAGCAGAAATACTTTTTAGTAAAATGTTGAAATAACCAATGTGTGCATTGTTACAAAGCTAACAGAAATGTAGCTCTCAGAAATAATTGTTTTTGATAAACAATTTTAATTTTAGATATATATAAAGGGAAAAAGACAAGGTAACTTAAGGAATTACCTTTGTCTTTGTTTTGGATTCAAAAAAACTAAGTCTTCCTAGATTCTTTGCAGAAATAAATAAGCCTTTCCCATTTGCCGTATTGAGAAGCTCTAGAGATTTTGTATCTCCTGAAATACAGAAGCCACTTTCTGATGGAGTGAGAGAAGTAAAGTTACCCTTTCCGTCTCCTAACATCACTAAACCAAATGATGCATCATATCTGCCAGTAAGCACATCTGATGTAAAAGAATTACCTGTAAGTAAAACATCTAAATTACCATCACCATCAAGGTCTTGCACTACCATTCCAGAAATCGGTGCAAACTGAGCTTCTATTGGTAATGGCTTTATCTCAAACTTACCATTTCCCAAATTTTCTATATAAGCACTTTGCAGGTAGTTAGCTTTATAGATATTGATTCCAGCTTGTTTGACATCTATAACTTCTTCTAATGTCGAGGTTGCATAGTCTTCGAAGCGAGGGAATTTTTTCTTCATCGCATTCATTTGGTCAATCACATCCATTCTTGGGTGAACAGGATATCTTTTGCCTTGAATATATCTAGAAAGTATGCCATCCATACTTCCATTTTTATCAAAATCTGCAACATGTAATTCAACAGGTTGAGCATCTGTAGCTTTAAATTTAGAGTTCAACCCTAAATTACCAGCTATATAATCTATGTCACCATCATTATCGAAATCTCCGGGAGTAATGCAATTCCACCAACCCAAATAATTCTCTAATCCTGTGCTTTGGGTAACTTCTTCGAAAGTACTACCTATATTTTTAAAGAATCTTAGCGATGTCCATTCACCAGTTAGAATGAGATCAGGCAATTGATCATTATCAAAATCTGACCAAATTGCAGAGCTCACCAAACCAGTTTTAGCTAATGAAGGACATACCTCTTTACTTACATCTGTAAACTTGCCATCATCATTCCTCAGAATTAAACTCGGTTGGGAAAGCGGATATTTACCCGGTGTTACACTGCCTCCCAAAAATACATCTAAATCACCATCTCTATCATAATCAGCTACAGCTACACAAGACGAATTGACTCTAATCTGAGGTAAGGCATCTATTGCATCAGTAAAGTTTCCATTGCCGTCATTTAGATATAAATGATCTTGGTAATAAGGCGAATTCTCATTGAATTCGTTGCTTCCATTTACCAAATATAAATCTTGATCACCATCGTTATCAGCATCAAAGAAAACTGCTGCTACTTCTTCGCAAACTGAATCTGGTAAAGTAAATACCTGCTCTGAAAAGGAACCATTCTTTTGCTGGATAAAGAATGTACCATGATAGGAATAGGAACCTGTCACATAGAAATCTTCCAAACCATCTCCATTGATATCTGCTACTGCTAGATCGGGTCCGTTTTGAGAATATTGATGCGGTAAAAGTGGTTGCACTTTAAAATCTGGATAAGCTTTTTCTTGATGTTTGTAAGTCAAACCGATTTGAGAAGAAATATCAGAAAGCAATCCCAAAGAAGTAGCTTTTTCATTCTTTATACTATCTAAAGCATTACTATAAAGTAAAGTCATTTCTTTATCAGGAGCGACTTCTATAATTGTTTGAGTTTTTCCATCTGGCCAGATTACTTTTATAGAATCTACTTTATCATTCACCCCTAACCCAAAATGGGCCTTATTCTCCACAGAAGACTGAAAACCGCGATATGGATAGTGGAAATATTCTAGCTTTTCTTTGCCTCTAAATAGCGTAATTTTAGCTCCAATTCCATTCATATTTTCATCACTCCCTTTTAGCACAAAATTGAGATAGTGATGATCTTTTTGTTGATCTGCATTATTCTTTAGCAAAAAGGCTTTTTCATCGATGTTATTAATGATTAAATCTAGATCACCATCATTATCAAAATCGGCATAAGCAGCACCAGATGAGTAAGAAGGTTTAATAGATAACCAAGAATCTGAAACATCAGAAAAAGAAAGTCCGCCTTTATTTTCGAAAAAGTAATTGGGTAAATAAGCACCCTCAATTTTATTTATCTCTTGGATAAGTTGCAGCTTGCTTTGCCTATTAAATCCTTTTGCCTGTAATTCCTGCGATTTGTAAGTTGCAAAATCTCTATTTGTAATATCCCTCGGATATCCATTGGTGATATGAATATCTCTATAACCATCATTATCGTAATCTGCAATTAAAGCACTCCAAGACCAATCGGTGGCATCAATACCAGCCATTTGACCCACCTCACTATACATTACCTTTCCATCGGGAGTTAAACCTCTGTGCAATTGCATGGTATTTCGCATATACTGAGGTTCGTAACCCGCATAAAGTTCCGACTGAAAACGATCGTAATTGGTTGAGCCAAACATCAATTTTTTTCGCTTGTTATCTGCTGGAAGCATGTCTACAGTAACAATGTCTGGCAAACCATCATTATTAATATCGGCCACATCATTCCCCATAGCAGAATAACTTTGATGCTGAAAACTCTCTTTTGCTTTATTGGTAAAAGTGCCATCTTGGTTATTGATGTAAAGCAAATCGTTAGATAAGTAATCGTTAGACACATAAATATCTGGCCAACCATCTAAATTGATATCGGCAACAGAAACACCTAAACCATAACCCTCTATAGTAATACCTGCTTCTTTCGATACATTTTCGTATTGGTAAATCCCTCTACTATCTTTACCATTGTTTCTGTAAAGTCTATCGGTATTCAACATCTCCCCTCTCACTCTTTTTGGCCTGATTACATTCGGACCGGTTCTGTCTGTCATGTTGGTAAGAAGATACATGTCTAAATCTCCATCCAAATCATAATCGAAAAAAGCCGCATGGATAGAATGCCCTGTATCAGCTAAACCATAATCAGCAGCCATTTCTGTAAATGTGCCATCCTGATTATTAATGTAAAGCTCGTTGGCTCGTTTGCTTTCTTCTTCATAAGGTCCTGAAAAAGAAACATAAATATCTAACCAACCATCTTGGTTTATATCTACCATAGAAACACCGGTAGCCCATTTCCCACCAGTTGATATTCCCGCTTTTTCGGTTACATCTTCAAACTTAAAATCACCTTTGTTTAAATAGAGTTTACAGTTGGTCATGTTTCCAGCAAAGAAAACATCGGCTAATCCATCGTTGTTGAGATCGCCCGTACCAACACCTGCACCATTATAAAAATATTCGAAGGTGATGATGTTTAGGTTCTCGTTTTCGAAGAGGGTATTAGAAAATTCAATACCGGAATGTTCTGAGGGAACATACTCAAACAACTTGTCTTCGGGAATGCCCACTTTATGACAAGCTGCCAAAGTAATTAAAAATAGATTTAAACAAATTAGAATGCGATTGTTAATACTATTTTTCACCAGAACATAATTTAAATGTACAGAAAACGGGACTTCTGCCCCGTTTCCATTTATAATATTTTATGCTAATTAATGAGTCAGAAACTCTGCGGGAATTTCACCTTTTTTCACACCGGGACCTTCCCAACCCAAGCGTAAATCTTGACCATCAAAGTCTTCGAAGTATTCTATTTTTAATGGATGCTTTCCTTTGCTCAGAACTACTTGTCCTTCTTTCAATTTAGCACTATGTGAACCACCATTATCCACAACTAATTGATCGTTGATAAACAGTTTACTTCCATCATCAGAATAGGTATAAAAAGTATATACTCCTTCTTCTGGCACTTCTACATAACCATTAAACAAAAATGCATAATAATTCTCTCTACCTGCTGCTAATGTTTCTACATCTAAATCGTTGCTCACTCCTTTTTTCTTCGCAGTTAAACTTTCGAATGCTGGAATTTCTTTAAACTCTCCTTCGTAATAAGCATAAGCTAAGCCTGGTTTGCTTTTCTTTTTAACTGCTTTTAGAGGTGATGTTTTGGCATAAGTTTTTTCTACAACTTCTGACGATGCTCCATTTTCACCAAACAATTTTACTTTAACAGTTTTTGTTTCTGTTAATTGAATTGGACTTTTGTAAAGTGGTGAATCTTCAGTAGGTTCTGAACCATCTAGCGTATAGTGTAAGTCGAGTTTATCGAATGGCTGATTAATTGCCACTTCAATATTATCTAGAAATATTTCGTCTTTGGTAAATTCGATCGCTTTAGGTTGAGGGTTGATTTCTATTTTATGTGTTCCTGATAACTCAAAAGGATGGTCTAAATGAGGTACTTCATAACCCATTGTCCAATCTAATTCAAGAGCATCTAAATCACTCACCGGAATATTTTTCACTGCTTCTAAGTTGATCGTATAAACTTTAGAAGTATGTGGTGCTAACTCTTCTTCTATGCGATCTAAGTCAGGAGAAACATGGTGATTGTGAAAGAATCTTCCTTTAAAAAATAAAGGTTTATCTGATGTATTTTCAACTTTAAATTTTAGTTCGGCACCATTAAAATTGTTTGCAAAAGACTTTACACCAGAACTTGCAGTTTGCAGCGCAAGCATCACCAATTCTTTAAACTTGGTGCTATTTAGTAATTCTGATGCGAGCTTACCAGTTTCTTCTGTAGAGATATTGTGATCGATAATGCCATCTAATTTAAGGTTTACTATGGTTGGACCTTCATTAGTCATGGTAACCCAAGTAAAGTGATCGAACTGACCAAACTTAGGCCCTCTTAAAGCACTACCACCACCAGTTGTTCCAAGCACATAGTAATTGCTGTTGTCTCTTACTTCATGCATATATCTGTGCGTATGACCAGCAAAAACAGTAAAATCTCTACCTTCTAGTGCTTCTTCAATTTCTGTAAAATTATTAATGTCGTTATATCTCCAAATCGGATGATGCATAAATACAAATGTCCATCTTACATCTGGATGATCTGCTAAAACTTGCTTTGTGTAGTCTATTTGATCTTGGCCAAAAATTACTCCATCACCATCGTTGGTATTCATGGTAATGAACAACACATCTTTATAGGTAAAGTAGTAGTAATCTTTCCCGTATCTTTCTAACCACTGCTCTCTCATTACTGAGTTTGAAAAATCGTGATTACCGGGTAGATAGAAAAATGGCATTTGAAGTGGTTCGAGTAAATTGTTAAACTCATCCCATTCTTCATTTAATACTGTAGTGTCTTTTGAATAGCCTTCAATAAAGTCTCCAACACTCATTACAAACTCTGGTTGTAACAAATTGATCTTAGAAACGGCTTTGCCAAATACACCTTCTCGGTGCCCACCGGTGCGGTCGCTTACTATTGCAAATTGAAAATTTTCCGGGTTGTTATGGAAATTAAGGTGAGTCCACGGAACAGCTTTATCAAATTTCTCTGAGGTGAAACGGGCTTCGTCTTTTTGTTGAGCCTGTACAATTGTACTAATAAAAATTGATGCTAAAATTACAGTTAAAAATATCTTTTTCATGTAGTTTTTAAATCAAATTTATTAAAGAGGTTTTAATAGAAAGTGAATACACAAAGAAGCTTCAATGAATTACTTCCTATTAAAAACCTCAATAATTGTATATAGAATTAGCGTTAATTATTCTATTTTTTTAGAGAAAAAGCGTATTTCGTAAATTTCTTTATCTGTGGTTTTAAAAATGGGTGTGATCATCTTTTTTAATACAAGCTCATTCTTTTCGAGCTTTAAAATCTTATATCCTCCCATTAATGTTTC
>PBYL01000409.1 GCA_002729595.1 Thalassovita sp.
ATCATCTAAATGCTTGGGAGTTAGATAACCGATTGGCTAAAGCCATGGATGCACTTAACTGCCCTCCTGAAGATGCAAAAATTGGTGTGCTTTCTGGGGGTGAAAAAAGAAGGGTTGCGCTTTGTAGATTACTATTAAAAGAGCCAGACGTACTCTTACTCGATGAGCCTACCAACCACTTAGATGCAGAGTCTGTTCATTGGCTTGAGCAACACTTACAGCAATACAAAGGAACTGTAATCGCAGTAACTCACGATAGATATTTCTTAGATAATGTAGCTGGATGGATTCTTGAGCTAGACAGAGGCGAAGGTATTCCTTGGAAAGGCAATTATTCTTCTTGGTTATCTCAAAAACAAAATAGACTGTCACAAGAAGAAAAATCTCAGTCTAAGCGCCAAAAAACATTGCAAAGAGAGCTTGAGTGGATTAACATGTCACCAAAAGCCAGACAAGCCAAGCAAAAAGCCAGAATTAATTCTTATGAGAAAATGCTTTCTGAAGAGAGTAAAGCAAAAGAAGAAAAACTGGAATTATATATACCAGATGGTCCTAGATTGGGTAATGTAGTTATTGATGCAGAAGGAATCACCAAAACCTTTGGCGATAAAGTACTTTACGAAGACCTTACATTCTCACTTCCTCAAGGTGGTATTGTTGGTGTTATTGGACCAAACGGTGCTGGTAAAACCACCCTTTTCAATCTAATAACTAATAAAGCAACTCCAGATAAAGGTAATATTACAATCGGTTCTACGGTAGATATTGCTTATGTAGATCAGGAGCACTCACACCTCGACCCAGAAAAAACTGTTTGGGAAACCATTTCAGAAGGAAACGAGCTGCTTACTGTTGGCAATAGAGAAATCAACTCTAGAGCTTATGTGAGTAAATTCAATTTCTCTGGTAGCGATCAGCAGAAAAAAGTAGGTGTACTTTCTGGTGGTGAAAGAAACCGCGTACACTTGGCGATGACCTTGAAACAAGGAGCTAACTTACTATTACTCGATGAGCCTACCAACGACTTGGATGTAAACACTTTAAGAGCATTGGAAGAAGCATTAGATAACTTTGCAGGTTGTGCGGTAATCATCAGCCACGACAGATGGTTTCTAGATAGAATTGCTACACATATTCTGGCTTTTGAAGGCGATGCTAAAGTGCGTTTCTTCGAAGGAAACTTTACCGAATATGAAGAAAAGAGAAAGGAATTAACGGGTAATACTGTAAGGCAACGATTTAAGTATAAAAAATTGAAATAAAAACAAATTATTAAAAAATATTTTTCATTTTTTATTAATTTCAATAATTAATAAATTTAAAGTAACAAAAATAAAATATTTTGTTTTTTGTACTTTATAAGCATTGCTTAATTCAAATTAATTTACATTCATGAGGGATGTTATACATTTACTTCCTGAATCACTAGCTAATCAGATCGCGGCTGGAGAAGTGGTCCAAAGACCCTCTTCTGTAGTAAAAGAACTGCTTGAAAACTCTATTGATGCAGGAAGTTCTCAGATTACTTTAATAATCAAAAACGCGGGCAAATCACTTATTCAGATAGTTGACGATGGAAAGGGGATGTCAGAGACTGATGCAAGGATGTGTTTCGAGCGCCATGCTACATCTAAAATTGCTGACACAGAAGATCTGTTTAAGATACTAACTTTCGGTTTCAGAGGAGAAGCACTGGCATCAATTGCAGCGGTAGCTCAAGTTGAGTTAAAAACCTGCCAGGAAAACGATGAAACTGGTGTTTTGATTGAAATTGAAGGATCTGAGATTAAAAGACAGGAACCGGTAATGTGTCAGCCAGGTACTACAATATCTGTTAAAAACCTGTTTTTTAATGTACCAGCCAGAAGAAACTTTTTAAAATCCAATCCGGTTGAAATGCGCCATATCATTGAAGAATTTCAAAGAGTGGCACTTTCTAATCCTGAGATAAATATGTCTTTATATCAGGACGATCTGGAAACCCTCAACCTAAAATCTGGCAAGCTAGCAAAACGAATTGTAAGTATATTTGGTAAGCAATATCAAGATCAACTTATTCCCTGCCGAGAAGAAGTACAACATGTGCTCATCGAAGGATATATAGGTAAACCAGAATCTGCCAAGAAAACCAGAGGTGAGCAGTTTTTCTTTGTGAATGGTCGCTATGTAAAGCATCCATATTTGCACCATGCGATTATGAATGCTTATGAGGAATTACTCCCAGAAGGCACATTCCCCTTTTATGCATTAAAGATTGATCTTGACCCTGTTCATGTGGATATTAACGTGCATCCCACTAAAACAGAAGTCAAATTCGATGACGAAAGAACCATATACGCTGTAGTAAGTGCTACTATTAAGCAAGCACTAGCTTCTAATGGCATTACTCCTTCTATCGACTTCGATTTAGATGTAAACTACGCCACTCAACGAGCATCCACTACTTTACCTTCTGCTGCAAACAATAGCAATATTAGCAGTGGAAGTAATCATAAATTCACTGTACCTACTGGTACTTTTAATAATAATAATCAGGTTAAAAACTGGCAAAAACTCTATCCAGACCCTGATAAAACACGCAAGTGGGAAAAAGAATTTATGGAATTAAAAAGTAGTCCTGATGTACCAGAGAAATCTGGCAAACCACTTGAAATTACTTTTAGTAGTGCAGCAAACGAAATTAACGAGCAAGCAGAGCAAGAAGAGAAATTAAATGAGCATCAGTCTGGAGTACAAAAAACACTTCAGATTAAATACAAATACATTGTTGCTCAGGTAAAGTCGGGCTTAATGGTAATTAACCAGCAAGCAGCTCACGAAAGAATCCTGTTCGATCAATTTATAAATAGATTAGAGAGTGGAAAAGGTGTTTCTCAAAAACTGGTTTTCCCACAAACGATTGAGTTACCACCTGCAGATTGTGCCATATTAATTGGTGTATTGCCAGAGCTTCACCAAATAGGTTTTGAGCTGGAGCCATTTGGCCAACAAGCTTTCATTTTAAGAGGTATTCCTGCAGAAATTAAAGAATCAGGAGCAGATAGCATTATAGAGAGTTTTCTGGAGCAAATTAAAATGAACCAGACCTCTTTAGAAGATGAAAAGAAAAGCAAAATGGCTAAAATTATGGCTAAAAAGGCTTCTCTAAAAGAAGGAGATCGTTTGCACAGTGACGAAAGACAGGCCTTGATTGAGCAACTATTTGCTTCTTCTAATCCGAACTACAGTCCAGATGGTAAAAAGATAATTGCTATGCTTGGTTCTGATAGGTTAGATGAACTTTTTATGTAAAAAAAGATTATACTAAAATACAGGTGTGAACCTGTTATGCATTAATACAGAATATATTGTAAATTTGCATTTTAATTTAGTAATAAAACATTTTACAATTAATTACTTTAACTCTAAAAGTATTTAATAAACAAAAGAATATTTTAACCAGAATCAAAATGCTCTATAATATTAAATTTCATCTTGGCGTAGATCCTGCAAAGGAAGTGGAAGTTTTGGAACTGGATGAAGTGGACACAGATTCTGAAAAAGAAAGAAATCTCGTTGTTTTTAATGATGACGTAAACACTTTCGACCACGTAATTCAGGCATTAATTGATATTTGCGACCACACTAAAGAACAGGCCGAACAATGTACCCTAATTATACATTACAAAGGCAAATGTGTGGTTAAAAACGGTTCTTACGAAAAACTGGCTCCAATGTGTACTGCAATTTGCGATAGAGGAATCAGTGCTGAAGTGGCTTAAACCTTCACTGATAACTGCTTAAAACAGTTATCAGCTAGTCTTATCTCATATTCTATAACTGTAGCGCATAAAATTTAAAAAAAGCCCTTTTTTATTTCTTTCGCTGTACTTATTTTTAGAAACTAAATTTACCAAACGGCCATCCATTCTCTATTTTTCGGGTTTGAATGGCTTAATATTATAGCAAAATGAACTACCCTTCTCGTTTACTAGATGATGCCATCAACGAAATTTCCAAACTACCGGGAATTGGAAAAAAGACTGCACTCAGGCTTGCATTATTTCTATTAAAACAGGAAGAAGACGTTTCCCAAAACCTTTCTAATGCCATTCTAAAACTTCGTTCAGAAATTAAGTATTGCAGTTGCTGCCATAGTATTTCTGATGATGTAATTTGCAATATCTGTGGTAATAACTCTAGAGATAAAGGCACCATTTGCGTAGTGGAAAACACCACAGATGTTATGGCCATCGAAAATACGGCTCAGTATTTTGGTCTATACCATGTACTTGGCGGGGTTATCTCTCCGATCGAAGGAATTTCACCCGCAGATTTAAATCTATCATCTCTATTCGAAAGAGCTCAAAATGAAGAAGTTAAGGAAATAATTTTAGCGCTTAACTCTACCATGGAAGCAGACACAACTGCTTTCTATATTATGAAAAAGCTCAAAGAAAGAAACATTAAAATTACCACCATTGCCAGAGGTGTTCCAGTTGGTGGCGAATTGGAATATACCGACGAAGTAACCCTCGGCAGAAGTATTGCCCGAAGAGTAATGTATGAATGATGCTGAGCCCGAAATATCAGTCATTCTCCCCTACTACAATGCCGAAAACACACTCCACTCAGCTATTGAAAGCATCCTCAGACAAAAACTCAAAAATTTCGAGCTTATATTAATCAATAATTGCTCTACTGATAACTCATTCCAAATAGCAAAAAAACACTCCTTAAAAGACCAAAGAATACGCCTATTACAAGAGAATTCACCGGGAGTAGCAAATGCTTTTAACAAAGGTCTTAAATTGGCTAAAAGCAATTTTATAGCTCGCATGGATGCAGACGATATTTCCCACCCAGAACGTCTTGAAAAACAACTTCACTTCCTAAAAGAGAATAAGCAGATTGCCATCGTTGCTTCTAAAGTGGAGATCAATCCAAACAATAAAAATAGAGGCTTCCAACATTTTGTAAACTGGTCTAATCAATTAATAACTCCTCAGCAAATATCACTAAATAGGTTTATAGAACAACCAGTAATAAACCCTAGCATTCTATGTCGAAAAGAGGTTTTTAAGGAAGTTGACTCATACAAACACGGTAATTTCCCAGAAGATTACGACTGGTTTTTAAGAGTTTTGGAAGCTGGTTATCAGATAGCTAAAATCCCCGAAACTTTACTGCAATGGAATGATTCTAATAGCAGATTAAGCCGAACTGATAAAAGATATAGTGTAGGTGCATTTTACAAAACCAAAGCCTTCTATTTAGCCAATTGGTTAAAACAAAATAATCCTTTTCATCCTAAAGTTGCCATTTGGGGAATGGGCAAAAGATCGAAGCAACGAGCAGCCTTACTCGAAAAGCATCAAATACAAATAAGTGCTTATATCGATCTAGTCGAAGCACCCGAAATTACAGAAGACTATTATTATTACCAGAACCTTCCGAAACCGGGTGAGCTATTTATTATTTCGTATGTCGGTAACAGAGGAGCAAGAGAAAAAATAAGAAACTTTCTAGTACAGAGAGGATATGTAGAAGGTATAAATTTTATAATGGCTGCCTAAAAGCACTTGACTTTCTTAGAAAAAAGCAGCATCTTGCATGCTGTAATCAAAATTTATTTTTTGAATATTTCTTCATCATATTTCCATATTCTGCCAGAAGTGCGCTAAGCCACAGATTTACTTTCTCTTAAGTTAAATCTTGGCAAACCCCATTTACTCCTTTTACACAAGGAGCCTTAAATTATATTTTCAAAAATTTACTTTTTACTACAATGAAAATTTATTCAAAGGAAACTTTGGGCTGGAATACCTTTTTTGAAGAACAAAAAAATCAATCTGAACACGGCATTTTTACAGATGCTAGAGTGTCAGCAGAAAATAAAAACAACTACCTTTTACTAGTTCCTGAGCTTGGAGAGATTACTGCAGAATGTACAGGTAAACTGATGTTTAGTGTGGATAATGGCACAGAATTGCCCAAAACTGGAGACTGGGTTTCTGTACAGTTATTTCCCGATGAGCTTAAAGGCGTGATTCATTCTGTTTATGAAAGAAAGACTTCACTCGGCAGAAAAGTAGCAGGAAAACGCACAGAAGAACAGATTATCGCAACCAACATAGACATTGTATTTCTTGTACAAGGGCTCGATAATAACTTTAATATAAATCGGCTTTTTAGAACTGTTGTAATGGTGCAAGAAGCCTCTATACAACCTGTAATTGTGCTCAACAAAGCAGATATTGCAAATGATGCTGATGCTAAATTAAAACTAGTACAAGAACAGCTTAAAGAGGTACCTGTAATTATGCTCAGTGCTTTACAAAAAACAGGGATAGAGCAACTGAAAAACTATATTAAAGAAGGTGAAAGCATTGTTTTTATGGGCTCTTCTGGAGCCGGAAAATCTACACTTATTAATGCACTTTCTGAAACAGATATAGCTCTGACAGGTGCTGTAAGATCACAAGACGATAGAGGTAAGCATACAACCACCCGTAGAGAAATGTTTCTTTTGCCAGAAGGCGGTATTTTGATTGATACGCCGGGTATGAGAGAATTTCAACTTTATTCAGCAAGCCAAGGTTTAGAAAACACTTTTGCTGATATTGCTGAATTAGCTAATTCGTGCCGTTACCGAGATTGCACCCATACAATAGAAAAAGGTTGTGCTGTTTTAGAAGCTTTGGAAGAAGGAGATATCTCTGAATCTCAGTATGAAAACTTCTTAAAACTGCAACGGGAAGATGCATACATGAAAACCCGAACTGATCAGAAAGCTTTTTTGGAGAAGAAAGCCAAAGACAAGCAGCTTCACAAGATGATTAAAAAAATCACTAAGAAAGGGATGTATTAAGAAGCATATGTAATCAAAAGTGTTGGTGTTAATTTTAGCACCAACACTTAATTTCTTATTTGAACATCTACCATTGTTTCTCAAGAAATGTTGTGATTTGTACTCTTATATTTTCCATCTCGTCTAAATCCCCCTCACACTCTACTTTCACTTTTTTCTTTTTTTCTTCAATTCTATTGTTGAACTCAGCCATTGACCCAAATTCAAAATAATACCCATATGCTATAAAATCTATCCATTTGGGATAAAGGCTTGAATAATTATCGCTTGTTTTAATAGCTATAAAATCACAAGGATACTTTTCAAAATAAGTATTACAATAACCAGATACAATTTCTGATAATGCACCATCGCTAATTCTTACAATACAATTAAAAATATGAAAGTAGAAAGGTTTGGTATCTGGATTTGTAGTTAAAAGGCTATCTAGAAAACTAAAGGTTAAATCATCATCCGATAGAGCAAACTGACCTTGATAAAACATCTTAGCATATACATCAATATCAGCATGATTCAAATAATATGTTATTGGTTTTCCCTCTAATTCCGACACAAACATATGATTAGTTGATATTATATGTTTATCTGCTCTATTTAAATCTTGAATATCTTTAACAAAGCTTTTGATGTTTTTTAATTCAAGATCAGCATTTTTAGCTGCTACCTTCAAGGCATCAGTAATTTTATGATCACCAAAACACAATGATTTTACATTCACTAAACGTGTGTAAATTAACTGCAAATCGATGCCATCATTTATTGGAGTTTGATATTTGGAAAGTAAAATTGACTTAACATTATCTGGTTGTCCACAAAATGCTGTGAGTGTAGCTAAAGGGAAGTTTTGAGCATACTCAAATAAAAGCTCACTATTCGTCTCACTGAATTCAGCATTTGTAGGATTACTCTCAACATAACTCAGAAAGAATTTACTTATCTCAGATGCTACCTCATCAAAATACTTTATCCTTGATTTATGCACATACCCAGTCCGAAACTCGAAGTCTACCTTCCACCAATCAGAATTAGTTTCGGGATAAAAATTAAAAGTTTGCCCACTTAAAATAACCCCGATAATGTCCGATTTGCCAGAAGGACTAAGCCTTAAATTTGTATAACCATCTGGATCATCAATATAACCTAATTTTTGTGCTTGAACTGGTATAATGAGTATCAAACAGAAAAATAAGCATAATTCGATTGTTCTCATAGCCACAAAAAAAGGGAACAGAGTTTAAATTCTGTTCCCTTTGTCTTATAAAGTTGGAATTTTAATCATCGTCGTCATCATCGAAATCGAGTGGCCAGCCATCATCATCGTTTAACAACTTGTCTATATCTCTTCTTTCCTTTTTGGTTGGTCTACCCAAACCTCGTGGTCTAGAAAGTATACCCGACTTAATAATCGCTTCCAGTTTTTCCAGTTCTTCTGCCGGTGTGAGATCTTGTACATACTCTTCTACCAATTTGGCTCCTACTCTACTTTTAAGCAGTTTTTTAACTCTGTACTTCCTCCAAATCGGATTTTTCTTTACCTCGATCACATCGCCTTCTTTCACCGTTCTGGAAGATTTCACAAACTGTCCACTCATTGTAACTCTACCAGACTTGCAAGCTTCTGCAGCAACATTTCGGGTTTTAAAAATTCTTACCGACCACAAAAATTTATCTATCCGCATAATCAAGAATTTTTTGAATGTAATTTTATAAATGTTCGAACTCGTAAAAAGTTCTGTAAATGCAAAATTACATTATTTTTCTACTTCTTTACCGGCAGCTTTCCAGGCTTTCATTCCGCCTTTCATATCGTAAATTTCTGTAAAACCTGCATTCATCAAAATTTCAGCAGATTTTTCACTTCTAATACCACTGCCACAATAGATAAACACTGGTTTGTTTTTATCAAGTTCATTAGCAGCTTTTGCTATCTCATCAGCTTTGTAATCGTACGCCACTGCACCCGATAGTTTTCCAGAAGCTACTTCTTGAGGAGTTCTTGCATCTACCAACTGGTAATCTGCAGTTTCTTCCATCTTTTTAGAGAAAGCATCTGGCTCAAGTACCTCATAGGTTGCCCCTTGAGGTACTTCAGTTTTTCCACATGCACTTAATATAGATATTATTACCGCCAGAAATAAGCCTACTCTGACTCCTTTTAATTTCATCATACTTTTCTTATTTATTTTCAAATCATTCAATAATACAATGATTTTGAGAAATAGAAAAGTTGGATTATAAAGATGCCCAGATATAATTTGCGCCTTGTGTTACGATATTGGTACCTTCAGAAAGATTTTCAACACCATCTACCGCACGGAAACCATCCATTACAGTTCCTGCTTTTACCGGATATTTCTCGTAAGTAAAATTGCCTCTGTCGATAAAAATGAAAGTATTCTCTTCGTCTTTTACTACAGAAAGCTCAGGAACAGCATCTTGCTCAGCATCAGAAACCATAATTTCTGCACTTATAAACATTCCCAATTTCAATGCAGAAACATCTCCAATCGGATCGATATGTACATTTACAGTGTTGTTTTCTTCATCCACAGTTTCGCCGATTAAGAATACTTCTCCTTCGAAATGCTTGTCTGAACCATTTACTGTAAATCTCACTTTTTGCCCTTTTTTAATTTTAAGGATGTCGCGAGTAAATACATTAAGCTCGCCGTGTATATGGTCTTTGTTTACCACTTTAAAAGCTTCTGTTTGAGCATCTACATGCTGACCAATATTTAATGCTACATCAGCAACAGTTCCGCTAAATGGCGATCTAATGTAGATTACTTCTTGAATTTTACCAGCTTTAATTTGTTCGGTATCTAAGCCAAGCATATTTAATCTAGCTTTTAATCCAGCAGCTTCTGATTTTAATACAGCAAAGTCTGACTCTACTTGCTGAAAAGTTTTTAGCGCAGTTGCATTCTCATCACTCAGTTTTTGCTGACGCGCATACTCTTTCTCTGCAAACTGCAATTTGCTATTTACTTTTAAGTACTCTTCTTGAAGCGTGATGTAAGCAGGATCTTCCAAAATACCAAGTACTTGTCCTTTGCTCACTTTTTGTCCTTCTAATGCTTTTACTGCCTTTACAAAACCTTCCATTACTGGATGAATGCTGGCAATGCTTTCTGGCGGAACATCGATCATTCCACTACATTTTACCTTTGCAGAAATGGTTTTCTTTTGGATTTTTCCACTTTTAATTCCTGCCATCTTCACTTGGTCTGCATTTAAGCTAACCACATTGCTACTTGAGTTGCTTTCTTCATTTTGCTCTTTTGTAGCAGCTTCAGTCGACTCTGTATTGGCTGTCTTATCATTTTCGCAAGAAGAAAAAACGAAAACGGCAGCAGCGATTAAAAATAATTGAATCAATTTCATTGTATTCTGATATTTGAAAAGTGATGATTTCTTTAATTTTTTTATGATTTAGTCAGCAAGAAAATATTTCATTTCTATCATTACCCTATTGTATTCATACAACACATCTGCATAATCCATTTTAATGCGATTAGCTTCTCCCAAATTCATAATATGCTCGTAATAAGCGATTTCACCTTGTCTGTAAAGTAAGTCAGACTTTTCGGCGATTAACTCGGCTCTTGGGAGTGCAGTCTCTTCGAAATAAGTAATTCTTGAATTGTATTTTGATGCTTCTTGTTTTAATGCTTCTACTTCTGATTTCAACCTAAATCTTTGATATTGAAGTTGGTTGCTAGCAATCTGGCTCTCGATTTTAGCCTTTTGCACAGTAGATTCTTTAGGTAAAAACCACAAAGGAATGCTTACACCAACATGCCAACCATTTAAACCTCCGTTGCCATCTATTTGCTGGCTAAAAATACCTGCGCTCAGTTCGGGACTGTAAGCAGTTTTAGCTACAGCTAGCTTTTTTCTAGATAACTCAAATTGCTGCTGATATACCTGATACAAAGGATTTAAAAGCCCTGCTACCTGCGAACTGTCACTTGCATTAAACTGTAATTTATCTAGCGATTCAGATGTTTGCGGAGCGTATTCTTCTTCTGAGAAGATAGCCGTATTAAACTGCTTTAACGCAATAAACAAATCTGCTTTTAGCGCTTCTAACTGGCTATTAATCTCTTCTTTTCTTGATGAAATTACCAAAGCAGAAAGCATATTATCATCACCCGTTTCGAGGCGCACATCTGCAATGCGCACCATCTCTTCGTAGGTTTTGAGGTAGTCTTGCAACAATGCAGCTTTGTAGTAAAGCCAATTGTATTCATAAAAAGCTAAGCTCACAGAACGCTCTAATTGTGTTTGAGCCAAGACTTGCTCCGACTTTCTCAAATTAATCTCACTCTTTACCATTTTACTTTTGGCAACAAAGCCAAAGGGAGTTCCAAAACTCTGGT
The DNA here is from genome assembly GCA_002729595.1 of Thalassovita sp. Taxonomy (GTDB): domain Bacteria; phylum Bacteroidota; class Bacteroidia; order Cytophagales; family Flammeovirgaceae; genus Chondrinema. The sequence continues at coordinate 11,233 of PBYL01000409.1, forward strand.
TAATAGAGAAGTTGTAATCTGATTTATATTCTGAGTTAATCTGCCCTTTTTGGTAATTGGCAGATGTATTTCCAAAATCAAGAATGCCTTTCTTACCGGCTTCGGCAGATTCTATTTGCAAAGCAGAGTTTTTATAAACTGGATTATTAGAAGCTGCCATTTGCAATGCTTCTTCTATGCTAATGCTTTGTAAACCGCTCTGAGATTCTGTTTGAGCTTTTACATCCATCCCTTGAAAAAAGCAAAACAATAAAAGCACAGAAGCAATCGTCACCTTGTTTGGCTTTTTAATGCCTCTTTCTACTAAATAGTAAATTACCGGTAGTACAATCAAGGTAAGCATAGTAGCTGAAAACAATCCGAAAATAACTACAGTTGCTAATGGTTGCTGTACTTCTGCTCCGGCTGTTGTAGAAAGTGCCATTGGTAAAAATCCCATAGATGCCACAGTAGCCGTCATAATTACTGGTCTGAGACGCGTACTTGCACCTAACAAAATTCTTTCTTTTAAATCGTCTATTCCTCTTTCTTTGAGTTGGTTAAAGTAACCGATTAGTACAATACCATTTAATACAGCCACACCAAAGAGCGCGATAAAACCAACACCAGCAGAAATACTAAAAGGCATGCCCCTCACCCACAGACCGAGTACACCACCAATTGCTGAGAAAGGCACCGCACTAAATATCATAATTGCTTGCTTAAAAGAACTGAAAGCAAAGAATAGAAGGATAAAGATCAGTAACAGACCTAGCGGAACGGCGATTTGCAAACGTTGTGTAGCATCTCTCAGGTTTTCAAATTGACCACCGAATACTACAAAGTAACCTGGCGGTAAATCGAGTTTTTGATCGATAATGGTTTGCATCTCTTCTACCAAACTCTGAATATCTCGGTTACGCACGTTTACACCAATAGCAATGTATCGCTGAGTATTTTCGCGAGAAATCTGCATTGGGCCAGTTTCTTCTTCTATGTCAGTAATTTCGCTAATTGGAATTTGCTGACCAGAAGCGGTTCTTAAATACAAGTAATCGTAAATGTTTCCATCATTTCTAAAGCCTTCTTCAAGACGCACGGTCATATCAAAACGTCTTTCACCTTCAAACACAATTCCTGTATTTTCACCTGCCATAGCAGCTTTAATCGTACGGTTTACTTCATCTACATTTAAACCATATCTTGCCATTTTCTCTCTATCGTAGCGAAGCATAATCTGCGGCAAACCATCCACCTGCTCAACTTTAATATCGGCTGCACCTTGTACATTCTCTACCAAAGCAGCTACTTCGTTGGCTTTGCTGAAAAGCACATCCAAATCTTCACCGTAAATCTTAATGGCCACATCAGATTTTACACCAGTAACTAACTCGTTAAATCTAAGCTGAATTGGCTGAGTAAATTCGAACACTGCTCCTTTTACAACACCTAGCTTTTCTTTCATCTTCTCAGCTAGCTCTTCTCTATCTGATGCGGATGTCCATTCAGATTTTTCTTTAAGAATTACCATGACGTCTGCTGCTTCGAGTGCCATTGGGTCAGTTGGAACTTCGGCAGTACCAATCTTAGAAACCACGTGTTTTACCTCTGGGAAATTAGCTAAAAGCACGCTTTCTACCTTGGTAGAAGAATTGATACTCTCGTTTAGTGAGCTTCCCGGTGGAATCGTCATTTGCAATGCCAAATCACCTTCTTCTAATGTTGGGATAAAAACTGCACCCATTCTCATAAAGATGACCACAGCCACAACGAGCAATGCTAAAGCACTCGTAATTACTATTTTTCTGTATTTAAA
>PBYL01000410.1 GCA_002729595.1 Thalassovita sp.
GCACGGCTTCTCTCAGGTATACCGCGAGGGCTGGCTGCTCAAGTACGGACTCGACCCTGACCGGAGGCACTGACAGCGTTGGAGACTCTCCAGCGATCGATTCCGCAGCCGGCCGCGCCGGTGGCTGAAAAAAGCTCCGCGGCCAGGCGAGCGGAACGCCGCGCGGCCAGCATGATGGCGCAAGCGTGACCGCCAACTGGACATCCATCCACCTGGACTTCCGGCTGGGTAGCCAGTTGTCCAGGCAGCATGCTTGGGCGTGTGAGTCGTCTAGTGAGCACAGGCGTTGCGCAGTTGGTGGCGATTGATGAGCGTTGCAGGCCGAGCGATTTTTCTTGCAGCTATAATTTTTTCACAAATACTTTTATCTCCAAATAACAAGGCTTTTTGAGCCATCATCCAGTGCTCGGCAGTTTTATAGTTTACTCCATCAATTGTAAAAGAAGACTCATACCACTGGCTAAAACATGAACTCGTTACTCCATTTTCGCTTTTCCTATGCCCCCAAAAGAACACATATTTGAGATTTACCTCATTATCAACCTGTTCTTTAAGCCAATCTAAACTGTATTTACTTGTCATTTTAGTTGTCCGTTTTATTCTGATGGATTACAACACTTCCATCATTTTAATGATTCAGTATTTTTTGCAAGTTCAATCATGAGAGATAGCTCTTCTATAAATTCTTCTTTACCGGGTTTAAAACCAGATTCCACTAAAATTGATATTATCATTTTAGTGGGCAAACCAGACACTGCAAAATCTTTTGCTGAATCACTCTTTTCACAGAAGAATACTTTATACTTCTACCTTACACTTATACTGTGTAATTTATTTAAATTCGATATACTCAGCAGGAACAGCATCTACCAACCATACTCCATTTTTAGATAGATAAAAATGATGCCCACCCTCATGCATAGCTCCTGCCCTAATCGTCAAAATAACTGGTTTACCTCGCCTGCTACCCACATTAATTGCCGTTTCTCTATCTGGGCTAAGGTGCACATGTTGGCGACTCATTTTTTGTAATCCATCCTTTTTGATCTGCTCAATAAACTTAGCAACAGTACCATGATACAAATAGGCTGGTGGAGCAATGGGTTCTAATTCTAAATTTACAGAAATAGAATGCCCCTGATTAGCTCTTATTTTAGAGCCATCTTCACTTAAACTAAATCTTTGTTTGGCATTATTGGCGACTACAAACTGTAGTTCTTCCATTGTAAAGGGTTTGCCGTCTTTAGCGGCATTGTTCATTAATTCTTCTACACTAGCCCATCCGAATTCATCTACTTTTAGATTGATTACGTCCGGATGGTGTCTTAATACATAGCTAAAAAACTTACTTAAAAATTTTTCTCGTTTACTGTCTATCAACTTATTTTTATTTAATCTTTCATCTCGTTCACCATATCGAAAAAGTATTCCAATACGGCTTTTTTCTCATCAGAACATTCTGCACAAGACAGCATTGTTCTTATTACAAATTTCTCTTCTTTCTTAGCTGTCGCTTCTTCTTGTTGAATTTCATGCGCTAAGAAAAAAGCATAGTTTCTGGCAATTTCTTTTCTGCCAGCATAAGCACTATCGAGCAGCATTTGGGTAAATGCATCGGGATTTTTCTCTACAAAATCCATTACTACATCGCCTAATTCTTCTGCTAACTCACCATCTGCACTTAAAACTGCTTTATTTAACAAGTGAATGTAAAGCGGATTTAAAGCATCATCTTTTTTGGGCAAGCTTTTAAAAATTTGGAAGAAAGCAGAATCTGGAGTTGCTTCTTTTTTACCAATATAATATTGCAAAGCATTTGCAGTCAAACTGTCATTTTCTAAATACCATGCGATGTCTTTACCTGAGAGTTTGGGAACAATCTCCTTAAAAGAGCTAGTATCTTCAGACAAGTTATTTACAGATACAAACTTTGCTTTTAGTTGTTCCAAATTGTCATTTTCGGTTAACTGGGCATCAACCGTCTCCTCTTTGGACTTATCCAACGTACATGAAGAAATAAAAAATAATACTAAAAAATTGCAGGAAAGCTTAATTAATATTTGGCGATTTTTCATGATGGTAGGTCTTTTATTTAGCAGATAAAACTCAAAGGAAACTTTTATTTTTAACAAAAAAAAATCCGGCATTTAATAAATACCGGATTCTGGCTAATTTTAGAATATTTTTATTCCTTATTTCCTTCTTTGTACAATTGAAATCTAGAAGGCATTTCCTGTTTTGGCCAATAGTTATTGGTTAAATCAGTATCTGCTGTTTCTTCGAATGGATCAAGTACAATAGAAGTTACTTCTTGTGAAGTGTTGAATACTTTAGAGATTTTCTCATCATTTCTTCTCCAAATTTCAGCAGGGATTCTCTTTATCTCTTTAGAACCATCTTTATAAGTGAACTCAAGAATAAGTGGCATTACTAAACCTCCCTTATTCTCAAAACTTAGTTCGTAGAAATATGGCTTTTCTTTTACTTGCTCTTTCTGCTCATCTGTTAAATTATCAGCAGTAAACTCGTTAAACTCATCGTCTGCGTTGATAGCTTCTGCAAAAGATTCAGATTCGCTTTCGCCAATTTTGAATTTTTTAATACCAGTCATAGCGATATCTGTATGGTCTACACCGTAGAACCAACCTCTCCAGAACCAGTCTAAGTCAGTACCAGAAGCATCTTCCATTGTTCTAAAGAAATCTGCCGGAGTTGGGTGTTTAAATGCCCAACGCTCTGCATATTCTTTAAAAGCTCTATCGAAAAGCTCATGACCTAATACTGTTTCTCTTAAGATATTTAATGCTGTAGCAGGTTTGCCGTAGGCATTTGGCCCAAGGTTTTGCACTTGCTCAGAGTTGGTCATAATTGGACTGATGTATCTGGTATCCATGCTCATGTAAGGCACAATTTTATTTGGAGGCCCTTCTCTAAATGGATAATCCTTTTCTTTCGGGTTATTAGCTGCCCACTCCACTTCAGAAAGATACTGCATAAAGGTATTCAAACCTTCGTCCATCCAAGTCCACTGGCGCTCATCTGAGTTAATAATCATCGGGAAGAAGTTATGCCCTACTTCGTGGATAATTACCATGATCATTCCGTACTTAATATAATCCGCATAAGATCCATCTGGATTTGGGCGACCAAAGTTGAAACAGATCATCGGATATTCCATACCAATCGCTTTCGCATGTACAGAAATTGCCTTGTGGTAAGGATATTCAATAGTATGTTTAGAATAAGTTCTAAGCGTATGAGCAACTACTCTGGTAGAGTACTCTTCCCAAAGTGGATTACCTTCTTTCGGATAGTAAGACATCGCCATTACGATTCTATCGCCCATAGGCACACCCATTGCATCCCAGATTAATTTTCTTGAAGTAGCAAAAGCAAAATCTCTTACGCTATCTGCTTCAAAAATCCATGTTTTTTTCTCTTTAGATTTACTCTTTTCTGCCTTCTCAGCTTCTTTTTGAGTTACAATCATTACTGGATCTTTAGCAGTTTTAGCTTTCTCTAATCTGCTAATTTGGTCTTTGCTAAGTACTTGTTCTGGATTTTGTAATTTACCAGTAGCACCCATAATGTGATCTGCCGGAACAGTAATGCTTACTTTAAAATCACCAAATGGCAAAGTAAACTCACCAGAACCTAAGAATTGCTTGTTTTGCCATCCACCGTAATCGCTGTACACACACATTCTTGGATAAAACTGAGCAATGGTATAGTGGTAGTTTCCATCTTCTTCGAAATACTCATAACCAGAACGACCACCGATTTTCATTCTATCATTGATGTTGTAAGACCACTCCACTTTAAAAGAAAAGCTTTCACCTGGTTTTAATGGCTCAGGCATATCTACAGACATCATGGTTTTATTAATTACATAAGGTAATTTGTTGCCTTTTGTATCTGTAAGTGAAGAAATTTTAAATCCACCTTCAAATGTAGGATCAAGCACATCTTTCATTGAACCGCCATAGCCACTCGAAGACATGTTATGCTTAATTTGATTGGTAGCAGTGCTGTAAGTATGCGATTCTTTTTCACGCATATTCTGGTCTAACTGTACCCACAAATACTTAAGCACGTCGGGAGAATTGTTATGGTAGGTGATGGTTTCTTTACCAGTGATAGATTGGTTGTCATCATTCAACTCGACAGCAATCTCATAGTCGGCAGTGTTTTGCCAGTATTCGTTACCTGGAGCTCCAGAAGCTGTACGGTATTCATTTGGGTCTCTCAGTTCATATTCGAGTTGCTCGAATTTTTCTGTATGCTTTCTTTCTTGAGCGCTTACAGCTAGCCCCAAAAACATCGCAGGTATAATAACCCATAAACATTTTTTTATCATAAGCTTTAAAGTTTTAGTTGAGCGATGAGTAAGTGATTTTAAAACCAAATAAAAAGTCTGTTAACTAATATGCCGGACTTTTGTCCGGCATATGTTGTTGTATATTTTGTTGGCTTACAAAGGATTAGTTTCCTCCTGAGCTCTTCTCTTTGTAGATTTCGAATCTTGAAGGAAGCTCTTGTGCTGGCCAGTAGTTATTAGTAATATCAGTATCTGCTGTTTCTTCAAATGGATCTAATACAATTGAAGTTACCTCTTGAGAAGTATTAAATACTTTAGAGATTTTCTCATCATTTCTTCTCCAGATTTCAGCAGGAATTCTTTTGATTTCACGAGAACCATCTTTGTAAGTAAACTCAAGAATAATCGGCATTACTAAACCACCTTTGTTTTCAAGGTTTACTTCGTAGAAGAATGGCTTTTCTGCAACTTGTTCTTTTTGCTCTTCAGAAAGTTGAGCAGTAAATTCGTTAAACTCATCATCAGCAGTTACTGCATCTTTAAAAGTTTCAGTTTCACTTTCTCCGATTTTGAATTTTCTGATGCCAGTCATAGCGATGTCTGTGTGCTCTACGCCGTAGAACCAACCTCTCCAGAACCAGTCTAAGTCAGTACCAGAAGCATCTTCCATAGTTCTAAAGAAATCTGCTGGAGTTGGGTGCTTAAATGCCCAACGCTCAGAGTATTCTTTAAAAGCTCTATCGAATAAATCGTGACCTAATACAGTCTCTCTTAAGATGTTTAATGCAGTTGCTGGTTTAGCATAAGCATTATTACCAAGTTGTTGAACTTGCTCAGAGTTAGTCATGATCGGGCTAATAAATTGCTTATCCATGCTCATGTAAGGAACAATGTTTTTAGCAGGACCTCTTCTGTGCGGGTAATCAGCTTCTTTAGGGTTGTTAGCTTGCCAGTCAAGCTCAGCAAGGTACTGAGTGAAAGTGTTCAAACCTTCGTCCATCCAAGTCCACTGGCGCTCATCTGAGTTGATAATCATTGGGAAGAAGTTGTGACCTACTTCGTGGATAATTACACCGATCATTCCATATTTTAATCTGTCAGAGTATTTTCCATCTTTATCAGGACGGCCGTAGTTGAAACAGATCATTGGATATTCCATACCAATTCTGTCTGTGTGAACAGAAATAGCTTTGTGGTAAGGATAATCGATTGTATAGTGAGAGTAACTTTTTAAAGTTGATGCTACAACTCTAGTAGAGTACTCTTCCCAAAGTGGGTTACCTTCTTTCGGATAGTAAGACATTGCCATTACGGTTTTTCCACCGATCTCAACACCCATTGCATCCCAAATAAATTTTCTAGAAGTAGCAAAAGCAAAGTCTCTTACTTTGTCTGCGTGGAAATGCCAAGTTTTAGTTTCTTTAACTGGCTTTTTCTCAGCTTTCTCAGCTTCTTTTTGCGTAACAATAATTACTGGCTTATCAGAAGTTTCTGCTTTTTTAAGTCTTTCTTTTTGCTCTGCAGTAAGAATTTCATCAGCATTTTCTAATTTACCTGTTGCACCCATTACGTGGTCAGCAGGAACAGTAATTTTTACATCATACTCACCAAATGGCAATGTAAACTCACCAGAACCTAAGAACTGCTTGTTTTGCCATCCACCGTAATCGCTATACACACACATTCTTGGGAAGAACTGAGCGATAGTATAAAGGTAGTTGCCATCTTCTGGGAAATATTCTAAACCAGAACGACCACCAATTTTCATTCTATCATTGATGTTATAAGACCATTTTACTTTGAAAGAGTAAGTTTCTCCTGGCTTCAAAGGCTTAGGCATATCTACAGACATCATTGTTTTATTAATGATGTAAGGTAAAGCTTTGTCATCAGTTCCAGTAACTGAAGCGATTTTAAAACCACCATCAAAAGTAGGATCAAGCATTCCACCCACAGAGTTACCACGACGATCGTCTGGGCTTGTATGTACTACTGAGTTAGTTGCAGTACTGTACGAGTGAGAATCTTTAGCACGTACGTTCTGATCTAGTTGTAACCACAGATATTTTAATACATCTGGAGAATTGTTGTGATAGGTAATAGTTTCAACACCAGATAAAGACTGAGTTTCGTCGTCCAGTACGATTTCCATAGTGTAGTCAGCTTCGTTTTGCCAGTACTTGTAACCTGGAGCACCTGAAGCAGTTCTGTATTCGTTTGGATCCCTTAATTCATATTCGAGTTGCTCGAACTTTTCGGTATGTTTTCTTTCCTGTGAATAAGCGGTTAATTGTGCAATAACCAAGCTTAACACGATAAAAACTTTTTTCATGATTGCTGCTTAATTTAAAAATTATTGTTAATCTGTAGTACAATTATTTACAAAATAAATCCAATTTATCACATAATCCTAAACATTTATGATGAGTGGATTTTTAAATGGGATAAATAGACTGACAATTTGATGAATATTGTGCTAATCGGCTTTTGATAATAGCTTAGTAAAAATTTAAAAAGACTAAACTTAACATGAAGAAAATTACAATAATAATAGCTTTTGCAATATCAGTATTTGCTTGTGAGACTTCACAAAAACAAACTCAAGAGCAAAATGAACCAACAGTTAATCTGATTCTCAAAGATAACAAATCATTAGTACTAAATACAATTGGTTTTGGATCTTGTAATCACCAACAAGACCCGCAAGACTACTGGCAATCCATTTCTCATAACAACCCAGACCTTTGGATATGGCTTGGAGACAATATTTATGCAGATACTGAAGACATGACTGCCATGAAAGGCATGTACGATACTTTAAAAGCAAATGAGTTTTACCATCAATTTTATACCTCTACTCCTATTATTGGTGTGTGGGATGACCACGATTACGGTGTAAATGATGGTGACAAAAACTATTCGCAGAAAAAAGCCAGTAGAGATTTAATGCTAGAGTTTTTAGATGTACCAAAAGAAAATCCGGTGTGGAAAAGAGAAGGCGCTTACAGTGCATACTCTTTTGGCGAAGGCGAAAAATCGGTGAAAGTAATTTTATTAGATGCCAGATACTTTAGAGATCCATTAGAAAAAAATGAGAGTGGAGCTTCTCGCTATGTAATAAATGAAACAGGAGATATTTTAGGTGATGCCCAATGGAAATGGTTTGAAGAAGAATTGAATAATGCAGATGAAAAGTTGATTCTCGTTGGCTCAGGCATACAGTTTATTGCAGAAGAACAAGGCTATGAAAAATGGGCAAACTTTCCGCAAGCCAGAAAAAAGTTTTTTGAGGTAATTTCAGCATCAGGCAAAAGCAATATTGTATTATTAAGTGGAGATAGACACATCTCTGAATTCGCTAAAATTGACTTAGATAATATCGATGAACCTATCTACGAATTTACTTCAAGCGGGCTTACTCACACATGGTCAGAAGCTTGGGACGAACAAAATAAGTATCGTGTAGGTGAATTAATTATCAACAAAAGTTTCGGTGTAATTAAGATCGATTGGGATAAAAATCCGATTGAAGTAACCTACGAAATGCGAGACCCAGAAGACAAGCTATTACAAGAACTCACATTAAAATATTAAAAAATCACTAAAAAATAGCAGATTTGCAGCATTTCACTTTAGTTTGCACGTAAAACCTACAATTATTGAATTAAGCATTGTCTTTTAAAGGCGGCACATTTTACTATCAAGTTTTACGTATCTCTGATTTTTTAAATGAAAGTACTGTACCTACTGCTATTTTTTAGTATTCAATACTCCTATCTGCATGCCCAAAAAATTACCATTAGTGGCTACATCAAAGACAATGAAAGCGGCGAAAACTTAATTGGAGCCGCTGTTATAGATAAAATCAGCGGAGCTGGTGTAGTAAGTAATACCTACGGCTTTTTCAGTTTGAGCTTAAACCAAGGAGATTCTGTAAACCTGTTTTGTACTTATGTAGGTTATCAGGCTCAAAATATCCAGTTAATTGCTTCTGAGGATAAAATTATCCATTTCTCACTAAGTGGAGATACCATGCTCGAAGAAATAGAAGTGGTTGCAGAGCAATATAGTGAACCCATTGAACAATCTACACAAATGAGTGCTATCTCTATTCCGGTGAAGCAAATAAAACTTTTGCCAGCTTTAATGGGTGAAACAGATGTTTTAAAAGCACTACAATTAATGCCCGGCGTACAATCTGGTAGTGAAGGTACCAGCGGATTGTATGTACGAGGCGGTGGCCCAGATCAAAACCTCATTTTATTAGATGGTGTGCCAGTTTATAATGTTTCTCACCTGTTCGGTTTCTTTTCCATTTTTAATGCCGATGCTTTAAACCGAGTTGAACTGGTAAAAGGTGGTTTTCCTGCGAGATATGGCGGCAGACTTTCTTCGGTAATAGACATCAGCCTAAAGGAAGGAAACATGAAGGAGTTTCATGGTGAAGGTAATGTTGGCTTAATCAGTTCTAAACTCACACTAGAAGGCCCCATTATAAAAGACAAAGCTTCTTTTATGATTTCTGGTAGAAGAACTTATATCGATTTACTGGCTAGACCGATTATAAAAAACTCTTCAGAGGATGATGTAGTAGTGGGTTATCATTTCCACGATGTAAATGCCAAATTCAATTATAAATTCTCAGATAAAGACAGGCTTTACTTTTCGCTATATACCGGCAGAGACAAAGCTTATGCTTTTTATAAATACGATGATGATTATACGCCTAATTACTCAGAAGAAGAAGTGGGACTTCGTTGGGGAAATGTAATCTCGGCTCTAAGGTGGAATCATGTATTCGGCAAAAAACTCTTCAGTAATGTTACAGCAACTTACAGCAGATATATTTTTGACATCTTCACCAATTACGAAGATAGTTATTATGATTTTGAAGAAATAAAAACTGTTACAGAGATTTATAAAGCAAGATATTATTCTGGCATAAAAGACTTTGCTGCAAAAATTGATTTCGACTATTATCCTTCTCCAAATCATGTAGTAAGATTCGGTCTCAATTCAATCTATCACACTTTTGAACCGGGTGCATTTAACCTTAATAGCAGTGAAATATCAGATATAAATATTACCCAAGATACTTACGGTTATGAATATACTGCTTATGTAGAAGATGATATTAAGGTGAATCAGAACCTGAATGTAAATCTTGGTATACATTCTTCACTTTTTAGAGTAAATCAAAAAAATTACTACTCTGTTCAGCCAAGAGTATCAGCAAGATATTTACTGCCAAACAAAAGCTCTATTAAAGCATCTTATGCGCAGATGACGCAGTTCATCAACTTACTTACCAACTCAGGAATTGGCTTACCTACAGATTTATGGGTTCCTTCTACGGAAAATATAAAGCCACAAGAAGCTTGGCAAGTTGCTCTAGGAGGAGCTAAAAGTTTTAACAATGGCTTCGAAATGAGCATTGAAGCCTATTATAAAGAAATGAAAAACTTGGTAGCTTATAAAGAAGGCGCCAGTTTTCTAGAAGTTGATACAGATTGGGAAACTCAAGTAACATCAGGCAATGGAGAAAGCTATGGTTTTGAGTTTTTATTCCAAAAGAAACAAGGTAAAACTACTGGTTGGATTGGCTATACATTGGCATGGTCTAACCGACAGTTTGATGAACTCAACTTTGGCAGAAAATTCCCTTACAAATGGGATCGTAGACATGACATTAGCATCGCGATTGTACACGAATGGAAACCAAAGATAGACCTTTCTGTTGCTTGGGTTTATGGAACTGGTAATTCTATAACGCTGCCAATTGGTCGATACGAAACATTAAGAACACAAACACCTCTGTTTGTAGATAGAACACTAAATTCATATTACGACTATAGTGAAATTGATTACTATGGGGAAAGAAATGGTTACCGAATGCGCTCTTATCATCGCTTAGATGTTAATCTGGCTTTTAAAAAACAAAAAAAATGGGGTGAGCGCATTTGGTCTTTAGGGGTTTACAATCTCTATAGCCGTAAAAATCCTTATTATATTGATATAGGTTACGATTATAAAACTGATAAACAAAAGTTTGTTCAGTATAGCCTCTTCCCTATTATTCCTA
>PBYL01000411.1 GCA_002729595.1 Thalassovita sp.
CTGGTTATTTTCTTTAAGTGCACTAAAAACCTCAGCAATATTTAACCCCATGGCATTTAGTTCGTCGGGGTTTACTTTTACTTCGTATTGCTTAATCTTACCACCGAAGGCATTGATTTCCACTACACCGGGAATCATCGCCATTTGCCTTCTAATTATCCAATCTTGTATGGTGCGAAGATCAGAAGAAGAGTATTTATCTTGATGAGCGCTATCTACATCAAGTGTGTATTGGTAAATTTCACCTAATCCAGTAGAGATTGGCCCCATATGCGGTTTGCCAAAACCATCTGGAATGCTTTCTTCAATCTCTGGAAGCTTCTCAGAAACCAATTGACGTGGCAGATAGGTATCCATTCCATCTTCGAAAACGATGGTAACCACAGATAAACCAAATCGAGAAATGGAACGAATTTCCATAACTCCCGGCAAATTAGACATCGCCAACTCAATCGGATAAGTGACGAATTGCTCTATATCTTCGGTACCCAGATTAGGTGCTTGTGTAATTACTTGCACCTGATTATTGGTGATGTCAGGTACGGCATCGATAGGTATTTTTGTTATGCTCCAAATTCCAGCAATTATCAATACTACCATGAGCATAGCAACAAGTAGCTTATTCTGCACAGAAAAAGCTATAATATGTTTAATCATACTATGTAGATTTAATTCAGTAAATAGTTATAGACAGACGTATTTTGCCTGTAGATTTGATTGAATTAAATCAGGCTTTGGGCGGATGAAATGGAGAGTTCAGGTGCGGGTCAGGAGTGAGATTACTGTTTCTGATGTCGTAATCAATAAAGTATTCAAAAGCGGTCATTTCAAAAAATGGTGCTTTGTGCAAAGTAACATGTGTATGGCAGCAGTGACACTGGCAAAATGGTGAACAATTATCACCAGAGTGGTTGTGATCTGCATGTTGCTCATCTGCACATTTTCTCAGAACTTCCTGATTATAAGTATCTTGTGTAGAAGTATAGGCATACTCTTTTTGTACAGCAGTTTCTTCCTCTTCATCTGAACATGGAAAGGTCGAAAGTGCCAAAAACCAAAAAGCCAGTAAACATGCCAATTGCTTCATACTGCAAAACTAACAAAATTTTAGAGTATAAATTTCAAAGAATCTAAAAACTTCTTAATGCAAATCTCCAAGTTTAATTCCAAAGAAGAAAGTTCTTGTTCGAGCTGGACCGTAAACATAGTCGGAATCTCGCTGTGCACCAGTTTCAAAATCCTTTTGGTAACTGTTCAGAATATTTTGCATCCCTCCATTAACTTCAAGGTGTAAATGCTCTGCCAAATTGATTTTATAAGCCAATTTGAGATTCATATCTAAGAATGGATTTGACTCATTTAGTTGCATAAATCCCGATTCACTAATTACTCGCGGAACTGTCATTGAACCAGTATAAGTTCCAGTAAAATCAATGTCTAATTTTTTAATGAGCTTCCAACTTGATGTGAAATAGCCATACACATTTGGGTTTCTTAAAAACTTATCAGTTTCGATTCGGGTTTCACTTTGGTTGTTACTTGCTGGCTCAAAAATCACTTGGCTTTCTTTATACCTCGATTGCTGAACTGTGCCACCTACTTGAAAGAACATTTTCGCAGAAGGTGACCAATTTAATTCAATATTGGCTCCACTTACATAAGCCCCTTTTCCGTTTCTTACTTCTTCTAGAATGGAACCATTCGGCAGGGTAGAGCCTGTACTTACAATGGTAAATGGATTTTTGAGATTGGTGTAAAATCCTTCAATAAGGAAGCTTGCTTGTGCAACTCCAGCAGTTTTGGTGAAATTTAGCGAAGCTGTATATGCATCTGAAAGTTCTTTATCTAAATCGTTACCCAAAATTACAAATTGAGGTTCTCCACCTACCGAAGAAATATGTAAATCTTCATTAAAAGCTTGTGGTGCTCTAAAACCTCTCGCATAGCCACCCCTAAACTGGATATTATCTTTTAAATCGTAAAGAATAGTCAATCTTGGACTAAAAACGCCAGTTTCTACCTCAGAACTTCTTTCAACATTTCCTACTTGATAACTTCCTTCAACATTTGTAAAATCATATCTACCGCCTAGTAAAGCAGTAAATCTATCAATTGGTCGCCATTCGTACTGCGCATAAACTCCCGATGTATTTACCGATTGCGCAATTAAGCGATCGTAACCGGGAATTTCGTCATCCACTTTGCTGTATTGATTTTCTATACCCACAACAAGAATATCTTCACCCTGCATATTTCTAGAAAACTGAAAACCTGTAACCAAAGCCAGATCGCTGGTGTTTCCATATGCATTGCTGGCAGTGAGACTGTCTGCGGCTGTTCTTCCACCACCTAATCCGCCATAAAAGCTAGCTCTTTTTGTAGTTTGGGCAGAAGTGTATACTGCATATTTACTCTTTTTATCTTTGCTCAATTGATCGAAAGATAGTCCAGTAATGATCGTATTATGATCCAATTGTTCTGTAATATCTGTGAGGTGAGGAGCCAAATCTAAATGATCTCCACCGCGTCTAAATTCTTTGATTGAGCTAAATTCAAATGTGATTTTATTGTTTTTACCGGGTTTGTAAAATGCTTTTGTACCCAAAGTGTTATTCTCCATTTGGGTGAGTTCGGTAAAACCATCTCGATTGGCATCGTAACTATCTCGGTTTCTATACATGCTATAAAACGTAACTCCACTTCTTTGATCTTCGGCTACTATGGTTCCATTCAGTTGTACAGTTTGGTCGGGTTCTTTTCCATCAATCAAAGAGAAATTACTGGCCACTTGCCAAGCATTTTCAACTGGTTCTTTGGTGATGATGTTGATGGTACCAGCAATGGCATTAGAACCATATAAAGCAGAACCACCACTTCTCACCACTTCAATTCTTTCTACAATATTTGTCGGAATCTGATCTAGGCCGTACACACTGTTAAGCGCACTAAAAACAGGTCTGCTATTGATTAAAATTTGTGAATAACCGCCTTCTAAACCATTCAGCCTAACTTGTGTAAAGCCACAGTTTTGGCAGTTGGTTTCTACTCGCACACCAGATTGAAAGTTCAATCCTTCAGAAATTGCCACTGACTGTGTGGCACTAAATAGCTTTGGACTCAGTACTCCTACAACTACCGGAGATTCACTGCGGTCTAGCTCGTATCTAGTACCACTCACTACCACTTGTTCGAGATTCATTAGGTCTTCTAGCAATTCAAAATCTTCTTGAATGTTTGCATTGTTATTTATCTCTATTGTATGCTCAATCATGCGGTAACCGATCATACTTACTTGCAATTTATAAGTACCTGTTGGCACATCGGAAATTTGATATTTGCCATAAGGATCTGCTACATCACCTTTGCCTAAAGAGGCAATACTTACTGTTGCATAAGGTAACGGGCCATGATCATCGGATATAATTCCTGAAATACTTGCTTCTTGCGCTAAGCTTAGAAATGGTAAAAGGTATATAAGTGCTAGTAAAAATATTGGTTTCATATCTATATAATTAGTCTTTCTTAATCTTGTCTCTAGACTAATGTAATGATATAATTAGATAAATAAAAATATAATTTTAGACAAGACTAAATAATATTAATTTATCATTCAATCCTACCTCTATTAGTATCATTTTTATAACTTTAATAGGTGACATTTTTTAAGAAGTAATTAATATTATATGGGACATATTAGAGCATATTATGAGCAAATAACAAGAATGAGTGAAGAAGAATGGCTTTTTATATCGTCTCATTTCACCAGAAGAGTTTTTAAGAAAGGAGAGGTGATTACTAAAAAGGGAGATATAGAAAAGTATCTTTCTTTCATAGAATCTGGTATTGTGAGGTACTATATTCCAGATGTAGAAAATGAATTAACTTTCCACTTTTGTTTCGATAGAGAATTCACTTGTGCTTACGATTCATTTTTGAGCCAAAACCCTTCTGAATATGAGTTGCAAGCGCTCACAAATATGGTGATATGGTGTATAAACTACCACGATTTACAAAAGGTATATGCTCAAACTAAAGTGGGTAATTACTTAGGTAGATTTGCCGCCGAGAATTTATATCTGGCAAAAAGCAAAAGAGAATTGTCTTTATTAAAATACACAGCTAAACAAAGGTATTTGAATTTGTTTGATGAAAATCCAGAAATTATAGAGAAAATTCCTTTGAAGTACATTGCTTCTTATATCGGCATTACGCCACAAGGTTTAAGTCGTATTCGTAAACAAATTATTTAACATCGGTTCATTGATTGGGAGTTGCATTACACTCACCTTTGCATTAAAAACAAAAAAATGAAATTACCTATTTATGCTTATGGGCATCCAGTTTTAAGAGAGCAATCAAAAGAAATATCAAATAATGATGCTCAAATTGCAAGCTTGATTGAGAATATGTGGGAAACTATGTACAACGCCAACGGTTGTGGTTTGGCGGCGAATCAAGTAGGTGAGGCTTTACAACTTTTTATTGTAGATAGTGAGCAAACCTTTGAAGATCTCAGTAGGAGAGAGCGAAGAATTTTAAGTGAGAAAGGAGTAGAGAGTGTAAAAGAAACTTTTATCAATGCGAAAATATTAGAAAGGTCTGATAAATCTTGGGATGAAGATGAAGGTTGTTTGAGCATTCCAGGTTTGTCTAATAACGTGAACAGACCTTGGAGCATTACGATAGAATACTTGGATAGAAACTTCGAATTGCAACAAAAAACATTTTATGGCCCAACTGCCAGAATGATTCAGCATGAGTTTGACCATACAAAAGGAGTGCTATATCTAGATTATTTAAAACCTATTACCCAGAAAATGATGGAAAGTAAATTGAAGAAAATTGTAAAGGGACAAGTAAAATTTAGTTATCCAATGCACTTTGTAGAATACAAATAAATATTAAAAAAGTGGTAATGAGTGAGTACTAAATTCGGTTTAATTTGTTTTTAATTATGTAACTTAGACAGTACAACGAACATAGCTAAACACTAAATAAACGAACAAATTAAACCATTTGAGCTTACTCACGCTCTATTATTACATTACCATGGCAAAATATTTTCTTCTATTAAACTTACTATTTGTAGTAGCAACTAACAGTTATTCTCAAACAAAAGAAAACCTTTTGGCAAGCGCCAAAAAATACTACGATGAGGATCAATATCGAGAAGCGCTTAATCTCCTCAACAAATACATCGAAAAAGACTCTTTAAATGCCGAAGTGTACAAACTTAGAGGCAATTGTTTTATGGAGTTTAACCAGAATGAAAGTGCGCTAGAAGATTACCGCATGTCGGCCAAAGTAGATACTACTTTTACAGATGCTTATTTTAATCTGGCAAATGCATTTGAATTACTAGAAAAGATAGATAGTGCTGAGCATTATTTTAGGGTTTACATCTCTAAAGTGCCCGAAGACCCAGACGGATATGTGAGGTTAGGTTTGGATTTACAAATGCAAGGTCGTGAAGATTCTGTCTTGTCTTTGTTTGAGTATGCATATGAGCTTGATACTAATAATGTTTCAACAATATACATACTTGCTCAGGAATACTTCTACCGCGAAGATTTTAAGAGAGCGATTAAATATTCTGAAAAAGGCAATACCATAGATTCATTAAATCAGGAGTTTTATATTTTGAATTCAATGGCTGAGTTTAACTCCTTGAATTTCGAAAAAGCCAAACAAAAAGCAGACATTGTTTTGAGATTAGACTCTTTAAATTTTGATGCTTATGTATTGAGTTTAGAATCAGAAATGATGATTAAAACCAATAGAGATGCTTTTGTATTGGATGAATATTACGATTTTAAATTTGTGAATTTTACATCGCCTAAAATTCAAGAAATATTAAGCTCAGACTCTTTAGCAGTTTATACTGATCTTAAGAGTAAAATAAATGAAGGTGAAATTTTGTCTTTAGAAGACTATTTTAGATTCTACATATCTCAAAGAAAAGCAGACGATTACTCTCCTTATTTTACCAGTGCAAATGCACAAATTGCAGAATATTATAACAATGAGCAATTTGAAGAACTTACGTCATTTTCTGATGCAGTTCTGCAAACAAATCCATTGAGGTTAGGAGACATTTACAGAGTGGCTGTGGGCAATTATATGATGCGGAAAATGGACAACTTTAAGCGTTTGTATGCAGCTTATTTTGGTACAATTGAAAGTATTGTTTCTACAGGAACAGGTGAAAATTACGATTCTGCCTACATCGTGATGTCTACCGCCGATGAATATGTTGTTTTGAGTTATTCTGGAATGCAATCGAATCAGCAAGCTTTAACCGCCAAAGATGGTCATAGTTTTGATGTTTTAACTGCTGTTGACGATTATGGTGATGAACATAAAGTTTACTTCAATATTGATGTGCCCTTTAGTTCTTTGAGTAGCCAATTCTCCCCAGATTCTTCAAAAAAGAAAGGCAAGAAAAAGAAGAAGAAAAAAGATAAAAAGTAACAAAAAAGCCATTCACAATTCTGTGAATGGCTTTTTTGTTTCCTCTTAAAATCATTCAGCCGAATATGTTACATGATATTCTTTTGGCAATGTGTTTTCTATTTTTGCATATAAATTATCAAAGTCAAGCTGTTCAAAAACCTGCATTTCTTTTTTGATCAACTCCTCTGTATCTAAATTGTATTTAACCACCAAGAAACCGACATAAGGAGAGACCATGTGTTTCTTCTCAGGAATTTTTTCTATATAAAAAAGTGCATATAAATCTGTTATGTTTTCTTGATGTAGCCAAGTAAGCGGAACACCATCTGTTAGCCTAGATTGGTTATCGGTATCTTTAACTACTTGTTTGCCAAAAGTCTGGTTTACTTTTTTAACCAAGGTTGTAATCTCTTGGGTTTCTTGCCTGGAAATATGGAAAGTAAAAGAATTAAAATTTTGAGAGATTTCTGCATCTGGTTCATCTACATCTGGTGTAATGTACACATAAAAAGGGCTGTAATTACTTTCGAGTGTGGTAAAGTAAATATTTACACTTAAATTCCAATCTTCAGGGTAGGTCTCTAGTGCTTTGCATAAGTCTTTAGAAGCTTGCAACATAAAAGCTCTATCAACTTCAAAATCTGTTACGATGGTTATTTTGTTGTATTCAAAAACTACATTTTTAACCTGATCTCCCATTTGAGATTTAATATCTTCTTCCATTTCATAAGTTGCAATGGCTTTTTTATACAGATCATTTAAAGTCGGAGGGTTTTCATCGAAGCTGTAAGTATAAAGTTCTTCTTTTTTTGCATCCCAATAAGTAAAAAATTGAATTTCTGGATTTGCCTTATCTTCAAAAATGATAGCAAACATATTAGGATTCATATTGCCCTCATTAAAATGCCTGGTTATTTCTTTGACGTTCCAAGCATTGTTATACTGCTCTTTAATAATTTCTTCAAGTCTCTGCTTTACAATTTTCTTAGACATAAACTTGCTCGAAATATAGATATATGCTAAAGCCGAGAGCGCAAAAAATACTCCTAATGCAATGATTTTAAAACTCATTTTTTACTTCTTATGGATTAATGGAGTGTAAATATAGTAGTGATTTTATCGCATTTACCAATTTTTGCTTATAGAACTTTTTTATCAATGCATGAAAGAATATTTGGAAATATAATAAAAGCATAATGATAAATTTTGCAAGAGTTTGATATTCAATCACTTAATCTAATATAACAAAAAAGATTCGCCGCTGAAAAATCAGGACGAATCTGAGTTGATTTAACCGTAATTAGTGATTATGCTTAGTTATTACCTTACAATTCCACAACATATAAATTTTTGTAACCTAATTGAGTAAGTAGCATCCAAGCTTCGTTGGCTTTTACTTGGTCGTGTGCCTGTATCAGCTTTGGAGTTTCACTTGCAAATAGGTTTTCGTATTCTTCATTTAATATCTCAGAAAGCGGAATATTTACCGCTTTTTCTTGGTGATCGATATTGAAAAATTTAGGCTCTCTTAAATCAATCAAAACGGGATTTTGAAACTCATTAAGTTTTTTTTGATCGATGGTATAATTGGTAGATCTTGCAATTAATTGAATTTCTTTAGCACTCAATTTCAGCTTACTTCTATCAGCATAATGCGATATTATAATTAGAAAACCGAAGATCGATATTATGATAATTGCCAGAGGTTTTATGGATGATTTCATGACTCTAAATTTTTAACTACAACCACCTTGTACTTTTTTCTTCTTCTTGCCTTGAATTGGTGCAATAGGTGTAAATGTGGCTTTTGGTAAAGTTTGTGCGCCGGTAAAAAACTGTCTGGCAGCCATGCGTTTTTGGTAAAGATCAAACTCGTCTTGCGATGCTGTTTGCTTCGGATATTGCGGATCGAGAATATCTTTTTTCCAAGCTTGTAGCCCACCTTTTAGCAGATAATTATTGGCATAACCGAGCTGTTTGGTAATCATCCAGACTTGGGTAGCAGTTTCATCATCCAGACCATAAATTATATTTTTCATAATATTCTGATCGAACATATACGCATAGTTTTCACTAAAAATGCTGTCGATCGGAATATTGATTGCTCTTGGCAAAGGGTCTTTAAATTCGCTAATCGGTCTCACATCTATCAGTTGTACAGAAGGATCACCGCTAATTAAAAGTTGAGCCAGTTCATCTACTGAAATGTAATTGGTTTCCAACAACATTTCTTGTAGCAATTCTCTTTCGTTTAGTTGGATGGAATCATTTTTTCTGCCGGGTAAAATAGCGGCTATCAATCCCATTGCCAGAATAATTACCGAAAATATCTCTCTACTTTTCATCTTTATAATTCTTTAGATATATCTGGTCGTTTAAATTTTTTCTCTGCCCATTCGCCAACCCAAAACATGAGTACAGCTGCTGCAATTACTAAGAATACCATTAATCCATCAGAAATGCCCAGAGCAGTAGAAAGCTTAATGCCACCCAAGTAATTGATGTTATATACTTTTTCCCACCAGCTATAAGTTTCACCAAATAAGAATATGCCGATTAATGAACCTCCTAAGTAAGCCATGGCATCTATTTTACCAATGGCAGCTGCACAAACACTGGTTCCGGGGCAAAAACCGCCAACAATAAAACCCACACCCATAATTACTCCACCAATAATTGCTGAGTTAATGTAATATTCATTTACATAGACAATGCCCATGTCGATCATCTCAAAGTAATTGAGAAATACTAGGCCGATCATGGCTACTATGGCAGCGGTAAAAAATACTTTGAGCACGGTGGTATCGTAACCGTAAAACATGCCCGCCAACTTTCTGCTAGACGAGAAGCCAGCTTGCTCTAATGCGAAACCGAAACCTATGCCAATGATAAAGGCAATGAGGAAATTCAGTTCTTGAGATATTTCGTAAACAGGTATAACAGGTCCCATATCAAATCCAGTTTTTTCTAAAGAAATAAGCCACCAAATAGGCAGTGCCGAAAATGGCGATCATAGTTACAAAGCCGGCTAGAGAAAGCGTTGCCATGCCACTTAATGCGGCACCACTGGTACAGCCTCTGCCAAATTGAGAACCAAAGCCAAACAAAGCTCCACCCGCTATCGCCATTAATATTCTGCGTTTTTTAGTGATTACAGGTGCATGTTCAGTTTTTAGTTTTAATCTGCCAGACAAGGCACCAGAAAGAAATCCACCTACTAACACTCCTAATACTTGAAATACCAACCAACTATTCATCGGATTTTTACCATCACTAATGTATTTACTGTAGAAGTGTGAGTTTGCTGCATTTTCGTGGCTGGCTGTATTCACTGTTGTTACAACTACACTCTTCATAGCGCCACTGGCTCCCAAACCTCTACCAGTGAGATAGAATGAAAGTAGCAACACCAAACCAAGTATAATCCCCGCCATGTATGGGTTCATATACTTGTGTTTTCCGGTTATATAATTTTGATGTGACATAATTTTATTAATATAAATACCTGCTTGCCTGACCGGCATAAACGATGATGAATCGAAGCATTACATTACCAAAGAGAATAAGCGCTACAGGGATAATTACGGGTATTTTCTGTCCTTTTAATTCTAGATATTCGAGTAGTGCAGGAACTAACATGCCAATGAATACTACAAATATCCAGAAAGGAAGGGTGTAGCTACCACCAAGAAAGAGTTGTGCGGCTTCAATCTGAACTTGTGTACTTGCCAAAAAGCCCATAAACATGTGGATTATGAAGAACAACTCAACCCCAATAATAATGAGGTCTATACGACTGAAAAACTTCCGCTCTATTTCGTTTTTTGTGAGTGCCACAATTACTGCTGCCCCTGCTGAAAGCCCTGAAGCCAAAAATAATGGACCCAGAATGGAAGTGTTCCACAACGGACGAGCATTAAATGCTGATAGCAAGATACCCGTGTAAATACCAAGTATGGCTGAATAGAAAACCATTACCCATGCAAGCACTTTTCTGTATTTGATAAAGAAGTTTTCTATCTGATAGAGAAATTTGAATTTCCAATCCCAGTTAGGGTAAATATCTCGAATAAAGGTAGCACACCAGATAATGGATAGTGGTGTAATTACCATCAATGTCCATGCTCCCCAAGACATAGGAGATTGTAGTTTTATGGTAGTGTACAATCGCCAGAAATATAGTTTATGATGCAGGTCTAAAAAGAGAGCACCTAAACCCAAAACCAATAATATTGGTGCGAATAAAGGTGCCCATTTAACCGTAGCAGTATAGTCATTTTCTTTTCCTCTTAGATAAGATAGTGATGCAAAAAACAGTAAACCTGCTGCCAATCCACCAGCAAACAAATAGAATGCGATTTCCCAACCCCAAATGTGGAGCAAAGGGTCTACTTTTTCATTCAATCTTCCGCTTATAATAATTTCTTCTTCCATGATCTTTAAATTAAAAAGTACAATTGCGGATCGGTACCGGCTTCTGTTTTAAGCCTTTTATATTTTCTTTCTTTAATTTTTCTTGAAACATCGCTGTTTGGGTCGTCCAAGTCGCCGAAGTATAGGCAATGAGTAGGGCAGACCTCCACACAGGCTGGCTGTTCTCCTTTTCTCACTTTATGGATGCAGAATGTACATTTATCTACATAGCCATCTGGGTGCGGATAGCGCGCATCATATGGGCATGAGGCTATGCAAGCACCACAGCCTATGCATTTTTCTGCAGTTACTAAAACAACTCCGCCTTCTTCTATATGACTGGCACCAGTTGGACAACAACGTACACAAGGCGCATTAGCACAATGGTGGCATCTTTCGGAGCGAAACTCAAGTGTGAGATCAGGATAAGTACCACTGGTTGTTTCTACAATCCAGTCTCGGCAATAGCCAATGGGCACTTTATTTTCGAGCTGACATGCAACAACACAGTCGCTACAGCCAACACATTTTTTAGTATCGATAGCCATTGCATATCTCATGACTCAACAGTTTTTTCGGTTTCAGACGCTGCTTTTTCAGGCAATTTTGTGAGTAGAGTTACAAAATTCGACCTCATACCTGTGCCACCCATAATCGGGTCAATCTTTACATTGCTAATCAATTCTGTATCGCTTGCTCCTTTGCCAAATGCTCGGGTGAGTTTCTTGTTACTATGCCCGAAACCATGCGCCATGTAGACAGAATCCCAGCGGATACGCTCAGTAATTCTCACTTTAATGGAGAATGAAGAAATGATCTCATCCTGATTTTTTAACCAGACATATTGCCCGTTTTTAATTCCCCATTGCTTAGCCACTTTAGGGTTTACCCAAAGTTCGTTTTCTGGCATAATATCTACCAGATTCGGGTTGTTAGATGTTCTACTGAAAGTGTGTGCAGGAGCTCTTCCATAATTGAGTCGGTAAAAACCAGCAGGTGGTTGCTCATGTGGAGTATATACTGGCATCGGATCGAAGCCGTTATTCGCCATCTCTGTAGAATACAGTTCTATTTTACCTGTGTTGGTATTGAATTCGAAATCCTGTCCATCAATCAGGTATAAATCATCATACTCTCTATTAAATTTCTTTACACCAATCTTCTGCATCTCAGCCAGTGAGCTGCCAATTTGTTTTAATTCCCAGTCGAGTACTTCTTCAATATCTTTGTATTGGAAATAAGCATCTAAGCCCAATTCTTTGCCTAGTTCTTTGGCTATCCACCAGTCTGGTTTAGAATTATATTTTGGCTCAGTTGCGGGCATTCTCAGTGAAATTACCGGCTCACGATGCGGCGAATTTCTAATTGCATCATACCGTTCTAAATAAGTACATTCTGGTAAAATAACATCAGCATAACCTGTTATCTCCATTGGCATGGTATCAATCACTACCAATAATTCCAGTGCTTCAATGGCTGCTAAAGTTTTCTTTTGGTCTGGAAGCGTATGGATGAGGTTTGTTCCATTTACTATCCATCCTTTAAAGTTACAAGCTGCTTCTGGTGAAGGAATTGTTGCATCACAAATGCCATTAGAAACTATTTCGGTTGCCAAATTGTACTTACCCGGCATTAAATCTCGCCAAGTTTTTTTAGGCTCAGGATAAGGTGGATGTGGAAAATCGGGGACGCTTACTTTATCTGGAAAGTAAAAGCCGCCCCGTCTTCCCCATGAGCCTAAAAGGGCATTTAAAATCGCTACTGCCCTTAATCTTTGGGTATCATCGCCATACCAAGTTACGTGTCTACCAGGGTGAATAATAACTGCTGGGGCAGCATTAGCCATTTCTCTGGCAGTTTCTCTAATGGTTTTTGGTTCGATACTGGTAATGCCATACGCCCACTCAGGAGTGTATGTTTGTATATGTGTTGTTAATTGATCAAAGCCAAAAGTGTATTTTTCTACATAAGGTTTGTCGTACCATTCTTCGGTAATAATCACATTAATCCATGCCAACAAGAGCGCCATGTCTGTGGATGGTTTAATAGGTAGCCAGAATTTAGATTTACTGGCAGCCGTGGAAAATCTTGGATCAACAGTAATAATGGTAGCACCTTTATCAATCGCTTCAGACATCTCTTGCACTTGCCCGTTGTGCATGTTTTCACCAATATGAGAACCGATTAGAACCAAACATCTGGTATCTCTAATATCGGTACGCTCTGGTGAAAGTACACCTTCACCAAAAGTTGAATAGAAAGCCACTTCTCTAGGGCCGCGACATTGTGCAAAAGAAGGAGCGGTAATGTGTGGAGAACCATAAGCTTTAAGCATATGACCAAGAAATTTACCGCCAGAACCGTGGGTGAATAGTGCCATACATTCTGGACCGTATTTTTCTTTAATAGCTTTCATTTTATTACCGATTACTTTGAAAGCCTCTTCCCAACTAGCTTCTTTAAAGACCTGTTTCCCGTTTTCTTCTACTCTTATTAATGGCTGTTTCAATCGATCTTCGTCGTAGTACATTCCCACACCGCCTGTACCTCTTGGGCAAAGTCTACCATTGCAATGTGGATCGTCTTTATGACCTTCAATTTTCCAGATTTCTCCATCTTCGTTTTTAGTAACCCAACCTGCGCATTTCCAGAAACATATTTCACAATAGGTAGGGGTTCTCTCTAAAAAAGTAGGGGCTGGAACAGATTGATTTAGAATACTACCTGAAGCCCAATTAAACAAAGAACCAGTGAGGGTACTAGCTCCGATTGCTGCTGCGCCTACCGCTGTGCCTGATATTTTTATAAATTCTCGTCTGTTGGTCTTCATCATCTTTAAATTTTCCTCTACTAAATTATTTTATGAGATGATGAAAGAGTATGATGGAGGTCATATTAAATGTTGATATTTACATATGTTCATTTAAATGATTTAAAATACTTTAATTGTATATAGATAGAATTTCTACATACAATTCCTGCCTATTCGCTTGCCTGCTTATTAGTACCTTTTACCTTTGTGTCTTTATAAACAGACTGATTTTTTTATAGAGATGAGTGCAGATTTTTTTTATTGAAACTCATTCTACAGTTTGTTTTCAAGCAAAGACTAACTATATGGCAGAAAACACTGAAGTGCTAACTGAGCAAGAAAAAATAAAAGAGATGGGCATTATTTTGCTGCGCACAGGTTTGATGATGCAGGGAAATGGTGCATCCACTTCGAGAATCCGCATGATTATCAATCGCATTGCCAATGCCTATGGCTACCATGCAGAGTTGTTTGTTACGCAGCAGACGCTGAACCTCACTGTAACAGGTAAAAATAACCATCCGATATTTAGTTGCCTAAGAAGAACTACACCACCGGGAGTGAATTTTAGGATTATCTCAGGCATAAGCCGAATGAGTTGGAAGATTGAAGAACAACCTTGGACGCTGCACGAGATTGAAGCAGAACTAGACAGACTAGCCGCTTTGCCACATTATCCGAGGTTGGTAATTTTATCGCTTGTGAGCTTGGCAGGTGCTTGTTTTTGTGGCTTGGCAGACGGCCATATTGCTGCGATGTTTGTGACATTTGCAGCTACTTTTATTGGTTTGTTTATAAGACAAGAAGCACATAAAAAGAGATTTAAAGCCTATCTGTGTGTGTTTTTTGCAGCCTTCTCGGCATCGTTGTTTGCAGGTGCTTTTAGAA
>PBYL01000412.1 GCA_002729595.1 Thalassovita sp.
GTAAAAGCACCAAACTATCAAGAAAAAACTGTGGTGATCGATTACAAAGGCGAGGATATGGATTTAGATATTCAGCTTGATGAAATTGAAAAAGATACCAAGTTCGAATTGGAGAATATCTACTTTGAAACAGGTTCTTTCAATTTAGCTGAAGATTCTAAAGTAGAGTTGGAAAAACTAGTTAGTTATATGAAGGAAAATCCAGGCATCAAAGTAGAAATTGGTGGGCATACAGACTCAGTAGGTTCTGCGAGTAGCAATGAGAAACTATCATTAAACAGAGCTAAAGCAGTATTTGACATGATGGTTGAAAAAGGAATAGCGGGAGAAAGATTAACCTATGTAGGGTATGGTGAAAGCAAACCAATTGTAGCAAATGATACCAAAGAGAATCAGGCAAAGAACAGAAGAATAGAATTTATTATCAAATAATTGTCTGATTTATAAAACAAAAAATCCCTTGCAGCTAGCTGCAAGGGATTTTTTTATGTCATTTTTTAGAAATTACTCTTTCAAGAATTTAATAATTGCTCTACGCTTTTTGTTATCAGTAATCGTCATCAAATAAATTCCTTGTTTGATGCTTAGATTCATACTGATTTGATTTTGGTTTTGTAGAGTTGTGTTGTAAACCTCTTTGCCGGTAAGATCAGTAATTCGAATATTTCCATTATCAATCCTTTCACCAAAGCTTAGGTTTAAAATACCACTTGTTGGGTTCGGGTAAACCTGTAAACCTTCACCAAAACTATTCTCCATAATGCCAGTAATGCTGGCACATTCAGAAGTAACTGTACAACCATTTTTTGTAATCATTACAGCATAACTACCAATCTCAGTAGTAGAAAGTGATCTGCTTGTTTCTCCATCTAAAATAGCATTATCATTACTGCAATCAACCCACTGGTAAGTGGCTGTTTCGTCATCTTCGTTGGCGGTTAATTGAGTAATGCTATTCACAGAAATTGTCCCATCGATTTTTGTAACTTCAACCTGAGTGACTATTACACTATCCAATCCATCTTCGGCAGTAAACTGACTTTGGTAAGTAAAAGCAGTGTCAATATCACTTATCGTAGTTCCATCCGGGAAAGTGTAGCTCTCACCTTCGCAAAGCGTAATAGCTTCTTCAGAAGAATATTTTAAGTTATTAATCCAATCTTTCAGCACTACCAAATACTCTTCATCCAACACATTTTTAGCAATTGGAGGCATTTTGGTATAAGCCAAACTATTATCTCTTACCCAAATCTCAGAAGAATCTGGATTAAGCGGAAAAACAATTTTATTCCCAATTCCAGAATCTCTACCAATCACTTCGGCATTAATCAAATTCTGATCGTGTAATGGAGTGGTTAATCTGGCATCGAAGTTTGCATCTACACCATTAGGTCGGTGGCAAAACGCGCAGTTTACTTCTAAATAAGATCTTACTCTAAACTCTAAAGAGGCAGTTGTGTCTGTCACTTGAACTACTTTTTCCAGTGCGTCTAAATCAAGATCACCTTCCATATCTGCGAAGAAGCCATGATCTTTCCAGACAATAAGTTGATTTTTTTCTAAGCCAGTAGATTCATCTACTTGCATTTTGTTTAACTGTGTAGTTCTTACTCCCAGTCCGTAACCAATATTATCGTTGTGGCACTCTATACATTGAGCCCTTGCCGGATACTCCCAAGTTTGCGTGCTTAAAATTCCGTCTTTGTAAACTGTAAGCTCATCGGTGAGGTATTCATCATCAGGAATCAGTTCTGCATCTGTACCTTCCTCATTCCATCTATAAGTTAATCCATATCCTTGTCCTTCTTCATCCACTATAAAAAACCTTGTTTCGATCTTTCTCATAGTAGTGGCAGAATTTGGAATCTCGAAGTGTTTGATAAAAACAGTTCCTATTGGGAAAGTATAACTCGAATCTGTGTTAAAAGAAATTCCTTCAGAATCTGCTGGAATAGAAATCCATCTGTACTTTTCTGCACCATCTGACCAGAACGGAACATTTATTTCGTAAGGCAATATACCCTCAGCAGGTTCCATAGTAGTAAAATCTGTAAATGCTTCCGTTTCTGAAAGCAGTGTAGGAGGTTCTACTACATTATTATCTACAAATTTATAGATGTCACCATTTTCGTAGGCGAGGTAAACATCTCCATCATCATTCGTGAAAAATGAAACCAAACCATCGTTGCCATCTGCAATTGAAGTAACAGCATAATCTTTTTCAGGGTCTATGTACGAAACATTACCATTGCTGTTATCGCCATAAATGTATTTGTTTTGAAGTCTTCCAAATTTGGAGTTTTTATACACCAAACCACCAATAATATGAGAACCTTCAGTATGTGTGTAATGCAATACTGGAGAAACTTCTGTACCTAATATTACAGCAGGTGTGTGGTCGTAAGGATAATTGCCTTCCATAAATGGCCATTGGGCATTGTCTCCCTTGGTAATTATGCTTACTTCTTCTCTTCTTACTTGCCCGATATCTGCAACCCAAATTTGCTCTGTTTCACTATCGTAAAACATGTTTTCTGGATTACGGAAACCAATCGCATAATATTCTTCTAGGTTCTCACCGCTTTCGCTCAACCAAGGGTTGTCGTTAGGGATGCTGTAATTTTGATTTATATTGTCTGGGTAACCATTGGGGATATCTGTAGTAGAAGGATATTTTCTGATCGCATGGCTGTTTTCTGTATCGTTATCTACATCGATTCTTAAGATACCACCAAAGAATTTATTGGTAATTTCTTGTGCATTATCAAATGGATCGTAGCTGCCACCTTCATCTCCAAATGAAATATAGAGATAGCCATCGTTACCGAAGAACATATCTCCACCATTATTATTAAAGTTTCTGTCGTAATGTTGGATAAGTATTTCTTCCGAATCACTTAAAATGGCATCCATCGAATCAGAAAACTTAAACTTACTTATGATGTCATAAGTGGGAGCAGATGAGGTGTATTTATATGTATAGAAAAAGTAGATTTCTCTGTAATGGTCGCTTGCTGAATTGTTAAAATCTGGGTGAAATGCAGCTCCAAGCAAACCTGCATTTGAGCTAGAAACAACTCTGTCGCTCAAGTCGACTAAGAGTGTGGCTGCTGTAGTACTTTCGTCTCCGTTAAATATCCAAACACTGCCAGTTCTACCCAAAGCTAAAAATTGGTCTACATCTGGCACAGAGATGATTCTGGTTAATTCTTCTGAGTTAAAAGATAGACTGGTAAACGTTTGTTCCAACAAAAATGGCTGACCAGTAGCTAATCTCGGGAATTTGCCACCGAGGTATTTTTCCTTTAAAACAATGTCTTTGGTTTCCTTTAAATCAGATGAGAAAAAATTGAAAAAAAGGACAAAGATTAATGTGAAAATAGAGGTAATTAATTTAAGATTCATAGCTAAACTTATCGGTTATTGGTAGTCGTATTTATTACTTTATAATCGCTTTTCCAGCAGTAATTATATAATTATTTTAATTGATTTTGGGCTAGTATTTGGCTGATACTGTTTTGTAGTTGAAAGTGATTTTAGATAAATAAATTGAGTATTTAATCTTTAAAATTAGTGATTCAAACTTAGAATATTTCTTTAAGAAGAATTGAATTATTAGGCTTAGAGTTTAGATGTTTCAACATCGATTAAGATTTGTTAAGATTTACCCTAAATATCAAAATTTCTTCTGCTCAAATATTGAAAAAATCGACATTTTAGAAAACTACTCATGTAGGGTCATTGTTAAATAGATGTGATTAACAAAAAGTTTTATTGTGGTTATTTAATGAGCTATTTCACTATTTCTTAATCTACAATATAACTTTCGCATCAATTATTCTAATTACATTACCATCTCCAAATTTCAGTGATTTTAGCAATGCCAATTGCCTTAAACACTGCACGATAGAATTTTTTAAACAATATATTTTACCATAAACAAACAATTCAAAAAAATGAAAAAAGTATTGTTCCTCACAGGAGATTTCGCAGAAGATTACGAAACTATGGTTCCTTTTCAAATGCTTTTAATGGTCGGTTACGAAGTGCATGCCGTTTGCCCAGATAAGAAAGCAGGAGACACCATTAAAACTGCTATACACGATTTTGAAGGAGACCAGACTTATACCGAAAAGCCAGGCCACAACTTTGCATTAAATTACAGTTTTGATGATGTAAATGTGAAAGATTATGATGGTTTGGTAATAGCCGGAGGTAGAGCACCAGAGTATTTGCGATTGAACCCGACTGTGATTGAAATGGTAAAACATTTCTTTTCAGCCAATAAACCAGTGGCGGCTGTTTGCCATGGAATCCAGATTTTAACAGCAGCAAATGTTGTAAAAGGAAGAAAATTGACTGCTTACCCAGCAGTTGGGCCAGAAGTAACCATTGCAGGTGGTGAGTTTCAGTCTATTCCTGTTGATGGTGCTTATGTAGATGGTAACTTGGTTACCTCGCCAGCTTGGCCAGCTCACCCTGCATTTATTAGAGAATTTCTTAAAGTAATGGGTGCTAAGATTGAGATTTAAGCATAATGTATATTTAGTTTTATAGCCTTTGGGAGAAATTCCGAAGGCTTTTTTATTTTAAGCTTTTTAAAAGCCAAAATTCAAAAGAAGATAAATGCTGAGCAGAAACTATTTACTTATATTACTATGCGCATTAGCCGGATTTTTTAAGGCAGTGAGAGATACATTGATGTTTCATTGGGCGGGATCGGTTTTTAAGGAATGGGGTTGGAGTGAGCAGTTTTGGAACCCTAATAAAAGCTGGATGAACAAATATGCCAATTGGCCGGATGATAAAAACGAAGCTTTTTTTCTCTCAAAAACAGCTTTGGTGAGTTTAACCGATGCTTGGCATTTATCAGAATTACTTATGCTTATTTGCCTTTTTGGAGCAATCTTTCTCTCAATAGATGCTAAAGGTAATTTACTCTATAAAGCCTTTGCTATAATTGCCTTCTTTGTGAGCTTTAATATGTTTTATTATGCGATGGGGTGAGGGTCTAATCAATTCAAGTTTATAAATCAGTCAATTTTAGTTTAACCTAATACTACCCTTCAGCTTCTTGTTTTTAGAGCTATTGAAAGCAATAAACAAATTACTGCCATTTTGAACCAACATAATATGATCACCTTCATTTCTGTTTAATTCTATTTCTCTATTTTCCTCGAATCTGATGTTTAGTTTATTTATAGTTTTGAGCTCATCATTATAATCATAACTTAGTGAGATATTTTTCAGGCTGTTTGTTATTTTCACCAGACCTGATTCGAGTTCTTTTCTTTTAAAATCTCCAATAAAGTTTTTATTTAAAAAGGTGGCAGTTTTTAAATCACGAAGTTCGATAAACATTTCATCATAGCTCTGAGGAGTGGTTTTTGGTTTTGATTTAAATGCTAAACCAATAAAAATTAATAGGCAAAATGTGGCTATTATTCCAATTAATACTTTTTTCATCTTCAACATATTAAAATCTAAAAAAGCTAGTCAGGTTGAGTTTATTATGCTGATCAATAATTACCTTTTAAAATAATAAATTTTAGGGATGTTTGAAATTAAAATTCACCCCAACATCAAATCATTAGAACCTATTTTTATTGACTGATTAATGGCTGCTTTTACGGCTTCTCCGGCAGTTTTTACCGCAGTTTGCAAAGGTTGGTTTTTGTAGAAATGGGCATCTATTAGATAAGCCGCAAAGGCATCTCCTGAACCTCCGTAATTGCGATCTTCTTTGGTATGTTGGCTTTCAAAAATTGCCTTTTTGTCGTATAATCGGTTAATTAAAACCTCTTGCTTATCTGTTTCTAAGCTAGTAACCAACAAGGCAGGTTTAGTGTATCGCTGTCTAAAATCCTTTATATAATTATCGGCTTTGCTACTATCAAAATCTTGAAAATTGCCGCTAAGCAAAGCTACCTCAGTAATGTTTGGTAGGCATAAATCTGCTTCTTTTACCAAATCGCCCCAGTTGGCAATAATCTCTTGGGGTACATAAGCTCTGCCGTGGTCTCCACAAACCGGGTCTACCAGTAAAAACTTGACTATGTCTTTATATTGGGTGAGGTATTTTTTTATAATCTGTATTTGCTCAGCATTACCCAAATAGCCTACATATACAATAAGCTCTTCTTCTCTTTTTCGGGCGAGAGCCAATGTGCCGGCAAGTAGTTGTTCAAAGTTTACGGGGAATTTTTCAAAGCCACTTATGCTGCCAATTCCGGTGAGTAGGAGCGATGGTACAGGAATCACTTTTGTGCCAAGTACATGCATCACCATTTTCATTCCGGCGTTGCCATTTGCGGGTAGTGAGTTAATAGCCAATACCTTCATCATGTGTTAGTAATTCTAGTATGGTTAATTAAAATTTTGGGTCTACTAGTAAAAATATTTGGCCCTGAATTTATCATTTTTCTTCGAACTTATTATTTTTAATTTAGCTTATAATCTAGAAGTTGTTTGATTTATATTTTTTAACTCTAAATGGTTGATTTGTCGGACTCTTCTTTAAATGGCTAGTTATTCATTTCTAGCTATAAAATGTTTTGATTCCAACTTGTCAATTCATTAAGATTTAAACTAATACGCTTACTGCTTCTAACAATCGTTCTTTTTTCTTTTTGAAGAAATCATCTTCTTCGTGTTGATTTAAATCAGGGTTTAAACTCTGATATGAAGTGTCGTTATGGCATTTAATCAGCTTAATTTTTGAAATTTTTAAAAATTAATTATTGAATTAAACACATAAGGAACATGGAAAAGTCAGAACTTGAAAAAGTTGTTCGTGAAAGTGTAGTAGAATGTGCTGATGAACAAGGATGGGTAAACCTAGCTAAATTAGGACCTGTCTTAAAAGCCAAAGGGGTACATTACGGTAAATTATCTCGCTTTTTTAATGATTACACACACATGTTAGAGCTAAGAACCGATACGGAAATTCAGCCCCCAGTAGTTTATGCCCGATTAAGTCAGGTATCGGAAACTGTTTAAAAACATCTAAACCGGCTCGTATTAGCCGGTTTTTCTATTCTTATTTCTTTTTGGCCGTGTGGCATATCTAGAGTAACGATGCCCTCTCCTACTATTGGATATTTA
>PBYL01000413.1 GCA_002729595.1 Thalassovita sp.
AAACAGCGTTCGTTAAATTTGATAAATTCTTTTGCGAGTCTGCCAGCATTTACCTTTCCCGGAAGCACATAATTGTTGATAAAAGTCTCACCAGGTACACCCTGTATATGTTCTTCAATTAATGTATTTCCCTTAACTAGGTAATTGATTTTGTTTGGAGAAAGCAAATGCTCCAACTCAAGACCGTAGATTCTTGAAGCATCTGCTTCTTTTAGGTAGTAATAATCAAACAAATCGTTAATTTCATTGACAATTCGCACTCTAAACGGACGGGTGTTTCCATACAAGCACATATCCACTCTGTCTACCTTTACGTGTTTCATTACAGAAATATCACCACCTGCCTTTAAAAGCGCATATATTTTCTTAAGGCTATAGTGGATGTGACTTTCATCTGCTGGACCGTAAATTACTGTTTCCCATAGAGTATCATCTCCATTCGCATCTACTAATGCTATTGAGCTGGTATAGTGAAACAAATCTGAATATGCTAAAGGCACATCTATTTCTCTGTGATTATCTCTTAAATAATTTCTTAGAGAAGGACTTATGCCGAAAACTGGTTTTTTGTTGGATATTGCAGCCATGATATTTGTATCTGTGCGGTTCAATAAAAAAATTGTATTGTTACATGTCGTTGTTTTTTCTAAAAGAAATAGACTTTAAACCTCTTTTTTGGAGAGATATTGATTTCTGAAATATAACTATTTCAGCTAACCTGGAAAACTAATGTAATTCTGATTTTATTGGATTTGACAGACAGGAAAGAATCATCTATACTTTGTTATACAAGCCTCCTTTCCTGTCTGTTTATGTTACGATCTCTGTCTTTTTGAGATCGATTAGTTTATAATTTTCAGCTTAGCTATAAAAGCTTTACAGATTATACGCTTTCGGCTTGTAGGTCGAACTCTTTGCTAATTTGTTCAGACCATTTTTCTACACGGCTGTCAGTTAAATCTGATTGGTTGTCTTCGTCGATTACCAAACCTAAAAATTCGCCTTCGTTTACTACAGCTTTAGATTCTTCGAAGTCGTAGCCATCTGTTGGCCATGCACCTACAAATGTGGCTCCGCTGTCTTTAATTTTATCGTAGATTATACCTGGTGCATCTACAAAAGTATCAGGATAACCGTCTGCATCACCTACTCCAACAAAAGTTACTTTCTTTCCACTGAAATCTACATCATCCAATTCGTCTATAAAGTTATCCCAGTCTTCTTGTAACTCACCAATTTCCCATGTTGGGCAGGCAAGAATAATATTGTCGTAGTCTTCTAAATCTTCTGCTGATGCTGAATCGACATTGTATAAAGTAGCAACATCTTCACCACCTAATGCATTTTGTATTTTTCCAACAACTCTTTCTGTGTTACCTTCAGTAGAGCCGTAAAATATTCCAACCTTTGCCATTTTAATAGTATTTTAGATATGAATAAATTTCTTTGTTTATGTTTCCAATTTAGCTGAAGTCTTACCTAATTAAAATGATACATGTCATGATGAAAATTGATTATTTATAGCAGAAAAACAGTAAAACTTCAGGTTTTAAAAAAACAAAACCCACTAAAAATGACTTTTAGCGGGTTTTGATAAATTAAAAAATCACCATTGCTCCTCTCTGGTCAATTCCCCTTCACTTTTTGGATGATATTTGTTGAAATTCTCTGATTTAAGAAGGATATCTACATACTGCGCCCTTTTGTATGTAAACAGGTCATGTTGCGTCTTTTTACTTGATAATTTTCCTTTAAAATCAGATAAGCTTTCATATCCGTTTTCAATCATCCATTCTTCTAATGCACCCAGCATAGTAGCAATATGTGAGATACCTTTACGGTAAATTGTACTAACTACTTGTACTGCATCTGCACCTGCCAACAGCATTTTAATCACATCTGAACCACTGTGTATACCCGTGTTGCTGCAAATAGAACCTCTAATTTTACTATGCAACAAACCAGCATACCTCAAAGCAAGTCCGTTATCATTTCTGCTACTAAAATTGTATGGGAAATGATGTTCTTCTTTTTCTATATCTATATCTGGTTGAAACAATCTGTTAAACATGATGAAGGCATCAGCACCAGCTCTGTCTAACTGTTTCACCATTCTTAATGTATTGGTGTAATAAGGACTTAGTTTTACACTTACAGGAATATTAACTACTTCTTTTACTTTCTTTAAAATATGAAGTTGTTCATTTTCGATTTGTTCCGATGTTTTATCGAAATCATTTTCGTGATGATAAAAATTCAATTCGATACCAGCCACACCAGTTTCACTAATTTTCTTAGCATAATCTATCCAAGAAGCTTCGTAAACCGCATTTAAACTAGCAAACAAAGGGATGTTTAACACCTCTCTTGCTTCTTTTAAATGCATTAAGAATTCTGCCGGACCAGCATGTTCTAAGTCTGGAAATAAAGTCGCATGCTCTGGGTCCCAGTTTTCGTAAGATTCCAGATCGTTCTGCATTTCCAGAGATTCCAGTTGAATTTGTTCTTCGAACAATGATTTGTAAACAATAGCAGAGGCGCCAACCTGCTCAAGTTTTTTCAGGTTTTTTACATCCTGAACTAGATTACTTGCGCCAACTATTATGGGATTTTTGAGAGTAATTCCCATATATTTTGTGCTGAGATCTATCATGACTAAAGTTTTTTGAAAGGAAAAAAGCTGCTCCGATAATTCGGAGCAGTGTTATACTCACTGTTCTTCCATGAGATGTTTTAAGTCGTCGAATCGACGTTTGTTATCAGACTGTGCCAGTTTAAGCAACTTCTTAGCCTCTTCTGGATTCGCTCTCTGCAAGGTTCTGTATCTGATCTCATTGCTTACATAATCTGCAAATTCTGAGTTTGCTTCTTCAGTTTCCCAGATAAATGGACTAATACCATCTTCTCTTAAATCTGGATTGAAGCGATACAATGGCCAGTAACCAGACATGGTTGCTTTTTCAGATTGCTTTTTGGTTAACTTCATGTCGTAACCGTGAGCGATACATGGAGAGTAAGCAATTACAATAGAAGGTCCATCGTGTTTTTCAGCTTCAACCAGTGCTTGTGCTGCTTGGTCTCTGTTCATACCCATGTTTACAGAAGCTACATAAGCATTGCCGTAAGTGGTCATCATTAAGCCGAGGTTCTTTTTACCTAATTGCTTACCGTTAGCAGCAAACTTGGCAACTGCACCTCTTGGTGTAGCTTTAGAAGCTTGACCACCAGTGTTTGAGTAAACCTCAGTATCCATTACAAGTACATTCACATTTTTATCTGATGCCATAATGTGATCGAGACCACCGAAACCGATGTCATATGCCCAACCATCACCACCAAATATCCAAACACTCTTATCAACTATGTAATCTTGTAATTCTATCACTTTAGCAATTACTGCTTTGGCATTATCATCTGCATTTTTCAATGCTTCTGGTAATAAACCTTTCAACTCTTCAGAGGCTGCTTTGGCTTCGTTGTTTACATCTTCCCAGTAATACAAGCATTTCTGAATCGCCTGAGTAAGTGGTTCGTTTAATGCCAATTCTACTAAAGTATTCAAATTGGTTTTCAGTTGTTTTCTGTTAGAATCAACCGCTAAACGCATACCGAAACCATACTCTGCATTGTCTTCGAAGAGTGAGTTTGCCCAAGCAGGACCTCTACCGTTTTCGTCTTTGGTATAAGGAGTTGATGGGAAAGTACCTCCATAGATAGAAGAACAACCAGTTGCATTGGCAATCATCATTCTATCACCGAATAGCTGAGTTACTACGTGGATGTAAGGCGTTTCACCACAACCTAAGCAGCTACCTGGGTGCTCAAAGTAAGGTTCGCTTGTGTTACACTCACTTACAAATGGCAGTTTTTCAACCCATTTAATAGGATTACCAGCTTTGCCTTTACGCTCTAGTTTTTTGGTTGCTGTTGGAATGGCTCCATTTATCGGCATCAATGAAACAGGAATGTTGTCTCCTTTCAATCTAAGCACTGGATCCATAATTTTTTCAGCAAAGTCGCCTGCTCCTTCTGGAACTACTGGAGACATCTCAGCAAATTTTTCTGAAGTTTCAGGGATGGCTACTTCTTCAATAGCATCTACAGCGGCATCAATCGCTAACCAGTTCATCTCTACAATCTCTTTCCCTTTGCGCATAAACTGGCTTTCTATGTATTTCTTAATCATCTCGATGGCTTCTTTTTCAGGAAGTACACCAGAGAGTTTAAAGAAAGCTGTTTGCATTACACTGTTAATTCTACCACCTAAACCAACTTGTTTAGCAATTTTAGAAGCATCGATCACATAAACTTTTACATTCTTAGCTCTAATAGCATCCTGCATATCTTTAGTAAAGAGATCGAATACTTTGTCTGGAGATTTGCTTGTATTTAGCAAGAATGTACCACCTTCTGTAATGCCTTCTAGAATATCATACTTGCCAATGTATTGCTGTCTGTGTAGCGCAATAAACTCGGCATTGTTCAACAAGTATTCTGATTTGATAGGTTTGTCACCAAAACGCAAGTGAGAGACTGTGTAGCCACCAGATTTGTTAGAGTCGTATTGGAAGTAACCCTGAACGAATTTACTGGTTTTCTCACCAATAATTTTTACAGCGTTTTTGTTGGCACTTACTGTACCATCTGAACCATAACCCCAGAACTTGCAACGAATAATATTTTCTTGTTCTGTGTCTATGTATTCTTTCACATCGATTGAACGATGAGTTACATCGTCGTTGATACCCACTGTAAAGTCGTGCCAGCCATTGTTGTCTAGATGATCAAAAACAGCTTTCACCATTGATGGAGTAAATTCTTTAGAAGATAGTCCGTAACGACCACCAATAATTTCTACATCTCTTCCTTTAAGCGCAGCACAAACATCTAGGTAAAGCGGTTCACCGGGTGCGCCTGGTTCTTTAGTTCTGTCTAATACAGCAATTTTCTTAACTGTTACAGGGATTTTATCTACAAAGTCTTTTGCTGAGAATGGTCTGTATAGTCTTACTTTAATAGCACCTACTTTTTCGCCTTTTGCATTGAGGTAAGCTAAAGTTTCGTCTATGGTATCTACAGCAGAACCCATTGCAATCACAATTTTTTCAGCATCTTCTGCACCTGTGTATTCAAACAGTTCGTATTTTCTGCCTGTTTTTTCAGCATACAAATCCATGTATTTTTTAACAATGGCGGGAAGTGCATCGTAGAAGCGGTTTACAGTTTCTCTTCCTTGGAAGTAGACATCCGGATTTTGGGCACCAACTTTACATACCGGATTGTCTGGTTTTAATGCTCCTTCTCTAAATTTTTCGACATGCTCCATATTTAGCATGCTCTTAAGTGTTTCGTAGTTTACAGCTTCAATTTTTTGAATTGAGTGTGAAGTACGGAAGCCATCGAAAAAGTGTAGGAATGGAATGCTAGATTCTAAAGCAGCAAGGTGAGAGACTGCTGCTAAATCTTGAGCTTCTTGTACATTGGCAGAAGACAACATAGCAAAGCCAGTCATCCTCGCCGACATCACATCGGAATGGTCACCAAAAATAGAAAGAGATTGAGCTGCTAGTGATCTTGCAGACACGTGGAAAACTGTTGGCAACAATTCACCAGCAATTTTATACATGTTTGGCAACATCAGTAACAAACCCTGAGAAGCAGTGAAAGTTGTAGTGAGCGCTCCACCAGTTAAAGAGCCGTGAATTGCACCGGCTGCTCCAGCTTCTGATTGCATCTCTACAACTTGTAAAGTTTCTCCAAAAATATTTTTCTTTCCCTGGGCAGACCAGGCATCCGCTTTCTCACCCATATCAGAAGATGGAGTGATCGGATATATAGCCGCCACCTCACTGAAAGCATAGGCTATATTTGACGCAGCGGTATTTCCGTCGCAGGTAATAAATTTTTTCTCCTGGTTCATATGTAAAAAGTTTTGCGTTTGACCTGAGTAGTTTCTTGGGTAGCTCTTACACTACATTGATGTTGTGAATTTATGCAGTCCCAAAATGTTTCTTCATGAGTTCTGTCAAGCCACAGAATGATTTATGTCAAATCGATATGAACCGGAGAATGATTCTACAATTCTGCGTTACATTAGATTCCTTTAAACAACTCGTATGAGTCGAGGTATGCCGGAACTTCTGTGTTCCAACCATAGATTTCGTTTAGCAACTCAGAAAAGACTGTTGCACTTTCTTTTTCACCATGAACTATAAAGGTGCGTTTAGGATGTCTCTCAATGCTTGAAGTCCAACGGAGTAATTCATCCTGATCGGCATGTGCAGATAATCCATCAACTACCACCACCTCACAATTTACTGGAACCATTTGCCCAAAGATTTTAATGGTTTCATCACCATCTACAATTTTTCTTCCGCGAGTGCCTTCTGCTTGATAGCCTACTAAAAGCAGTGAGTCATTTTTACGTGGCAATCTGTTGTATAAATGATGCAAGATTCTACCTCCCGTCATCATACCACTGGCAGAAACTATAATTGCATCTTTCTGCACATAGTTAATCGCCATAGAAGCATCGTGCGATCTTACAAGCTGTAGATTCCTTCTAAAAGAAAGGAAAGAATCATCTTCATTAATCTCATTAGTTGAGAGTTTATGGTAATCGGCATGGTTTACATACAACTCAGTAGCAGCTATGGCCATTGGGCTGTCCATAAACACCGGCACTTCTGGAATCAATTTTTGGTCGAGTGCTGCTTTGAGGTAATACAGCAAATTTTGGGTTCTACCCACAGCAAATGCTGGAATTAACACACAACCTCCTCTATCAAAAGTTTTATTTATCACATCAGCCAACTTCTCAACCGGATTGCCTTGCGGATTTTTGCGATTGCCATAAGTAGATTCGATCAATAAAATATCAGCGTCTTTTATCACATCTGGTTCATAAAGAATTGGCTCTTCGTATCTACCGATATCACCAGAAAACACTAACTTTTTCTTTTGTTCGATACCCGTTACTTCAAGTTCTACACTGGAAGCACCTAAAATATGGCCAGCATTGTAAAAAGTAGCTTGTACTCGATCGATTACAGAAACTTGTTTTCTAAAAGGAAACTTCCTCAACAATGGCAAGACTCTTTCGACATCTTCTGTTCGGTATAGCGGTTCGGGGTTTTCATGTTTAGAGTAGCCTTTCTTTTTGGCATAGTCGGCTTCTTCTTCCATTAACTTGGCTGAGTCTAGTAATAAGAGTTTCACCAAATCTGCCGTGGCTTCTGTACAATAGATAGGTCCGTTAAATCCCTCTTTGCATAATTTGGGTAAATAACCGCTATGATCTAAGTGTGCATGTGTAAGTACAATGGCTTCAATCTCTTTGGGATTAACTGGAAAATCTTCCCTGTTTTTTAGGCGCAGCTCTTTCAAACCCTGAAACAAACCACAATCGACCATAATCTTATGATCATCTATTTCGAGCAAATATTTTGAGCCTGTTACGGTTCCGGCAGCACCCAAAAATCTAATTCTAATATCCATGTGTAAAGGTTTAGTAAGTAATAGGTTAAGGTGTAAAGCTTCGATCAGCACATTTTCTATATTGCCTAGATGAATGCTCTTTGATGTTTATAAGATAGACCATCAAGCAATCTGAAAATATGATTTCGATCAGCCAGTGATAAAGCATTCAAATGAGAATGCCTTATAAATCTTTAACAAGTGAGCTTAAATAATTGGTTTACAAATTTTTCTTTCCTTCAGGAATATCATTACATTTAGTAGATTATCATCTATCCTAACTAGTAAATATGGAAGAACTAAAAACAACACAAAGCATCTCAAACATCAATAACTTGCAACTAGAACCTATCATCAGCAAATTTTATCATTGGGAAAAAACAACTCCTGATAAAACCTATCTGCGCCAGCCATACGGAAATACATGGAAAGAATATTCATGGAAAGAAGTAGGACAACAAGCCAGAAAAATGGCAACGGCACTTATTGAGATGGGTTATGATGGAAATACACCTATTGGAATTATCTCTAAAAACTGTGCTCATTGGCTCATTGCAGATTTGGCGATCACCATGAGTAATAATTATTCAGTTCCGTTTTATCCCAACCTTACTGCGCATCAACTAGAACATGTGCTTGAGCACTCTGGTACAAAAGTACTGTTTGTTGGTAAGCTCGATACTTGGGATGAAATGCGAGAAGGTGTGCCGGGTGATGTGAAATGCATTGCACTACCAGATAGCCCAGCATCAGAATTTGTAAGTTGGGATGAGGTAATCCAAGATAAAGAACCATTACAAGGTGAACCAACACCAGATATCAATGCCATTAGTACAGTGATTTACACTTCTGGAACTACTGGCAGACCAAAAGGCGTGGTAGTTCAACATTTAGCTCAGGCAACTGCCATTAAAGGAGTTGAAGAAATACTGCCTTTAGAAAAGATTGGCAAAAGATACTTTTCGTATTTACCACTTTGCCATGTTGCAGAAAGAGGCATTATACAAGCTTGGGGATTGTACTCAGGTGGAATGGTCTCATTTGTGGAGAGCTTAGACACCTTTATGCAAAACCTGCAAGATACACAGCCAACTATCTTTTTTGCAGTACCTCGAATTTGGAGTAAATTCCAATTAGGTGTGTTAGAGAAAATGCCACAAAAACGCCTTGATATACTTTTAAAAATTCCAATTCTATCAGACTTTATCAAAAAGAAGATTAAAACTGGTTTAGGTTTAAATGAAGCCGAAATGGTATTTACCGCAGCAGCTCCAACACCTAAGTCTCTACATAAATGGTTTAACAAGCTCGACTTAAAATTACAGGAACTTTATGGAATGACGGAGAATGTGGGTGCCTGTACAATTATGAGAAAACATGCATACAAACCGGGAACAGTTGGTCAGCCTTATCCGGGAGTGGATTTAAAAATTGATGAAAACTCTGGGGAGATATTAATGAAAGCCGACTGGATTATGCAAGGTTATTTCCGTGAGCCAGAAATGACAGCTGATGTGATAAGAAACGGCTATTTACACACTGGTGATATGGGAGAAATTGATGAAGAAGGCCATTTGAAAATTACTGGTAGAGTAAAAGATATGTTTAAAACAGCCAAAGGAGAATATGTGGTTCCTGGACCTATGGAATGGAAGTTTGCCGCAGATTCTTTTGTAGAACAGGTTTGCGTAATGGGAAGTGGCTTACCTCAACCAATCGCTTTGGTGATACTTTCTGCTATTGGAAAGAATGCCTCAAGAGAAGCTGTTGAACATAGCTTAGCTACTATGCTCACTTTAATTAATGCCGAACAGGTGAATTATGAGAGAATTAAAAAAATTGTAGTACTGAAAGATGAATGGAGCATTGAAAATGGTATTCTCACTCCTACTTTAAAGATTAAAAGAAACCTGATTGATAACCGTTATCTGGAGGAAGCAGAAAAATGGTACGATCAAGAAGATACTATACTCTGGGCTTAAAAATATTAATTATCACAGGTGTTTCTTAATTATTTGCTCCCCATGTATTCCAAAATACATGGGGATTTTTATTACTCATTCAGATAGTTTTTTAAATCAGAAATGGTTTTTATCTGTAGCTTTTCGGCTTTACCTTTTGTCATCATTAAAGCATAGGTGTTGTTGAATCCCAGTGGTTTTAGCCATTCGATTCCGAAGTTTTCTTTAGAATGAAGTTTCACATATTCATACACTTTTTGCTTATCTCGAATTAGCTCATCAACTACCTTATCTTCAGGACTTAATAATACTTGAAAGCCTGTTCCAGAATACTCGACATACAAATCAATTTCACCAGCTTTGAGCGCATCGAAACAAATTTTTGTACCTCCTAAACCTGTTTTGGTTTCTACTGTAAGTGAAGTATTATTTTCAATAATGATTTTAAGCATTTCTGCGAGAATAAACTGTTCTGTGAATATCTTTCCTCCGATCATTATATCCGACTCACCAGAGCGGTTAATTTCGACCTTAAATCCTTTTTCTTTCAGATAGTTCAAGGCTACTTCTCTTACATCCTGTTTTTCAAAATCGACCTGATAGTTTAGTTGCCGCATTTCTGCATCAGTAATCTTACCTGATAATTGATTTACAACCTCTTCCAAATAAGGATATTTCTCCAAAGTCTTTTCATTCACAGTGACTGCTGCTGCATATGGTGGAAAGTAATTTAAATCATCTTCCAACACATACAAATCGAAAGCATCAATTCTTCCATCTGTGGAGTAGCCGCCAATCACATCGACTCTTCCTTCTTTCACTGCTTGATACATCAAACCTGCATCCAACTCAACAGTTGAAAGTTCAAAACCGTAGGTTTCTAACAAGCCTGGCAAGCCATCTTTTCGTTCCATAAACTCATACTGAAATCCTCCTGTGAAACTTTTTGAAAAGCTTCCAACAAATTGATTTACAGCAAGAAATAACATGAGGATTAAAGAAACAATCAAAACTGGTTTTAGGGTAGTTTTAATATTTCGCTGAATAAAGCCTAAAACAAAATCGAAAAGCAAAGCCAGCAAAGCTGCAGGCAAAGCTCCGGCTAAAATCATCGCCGAGTTGTTGAGTGCAATGCCTCTGTAAATGAAAGTTCCCAAACCGCCAGAAGCAATTAAAGCACACAAAGTTGCTACGCCTACACTCACGACT
Source organism: Thalassovita sp. (assembly GCA_002729595.1). Lineage (GTDB taxonomy): Bacteria > Bacteroidota > Bacteroidia > Cytophagales > Flammeovirgaceae > Chondrinema. The sequence continues at coordinate 10,647 of PBYL01000413.1, forward strand.
GTGGCAGTTCGAATACCTGCAAAAATTACCGGAACAGCCAAGGGCAATTCTACTTTCAACAACAATTGCCTTTTAGTAAAACCCATCCCTAAACCGGCTTCTTTCACAGCTTCAGGCACTTCTGTAATTCCGGCAAAAGTGTTTCTTACTATTGGGAGCAGTGAATAAAGAAAGAGTGCCACTACAGAAGGCAAAACTCCAATTCCTAAAACGGGTAATAGGAAGCCCAATAAGGCGAGGCTTGGAATGGTTTGTATCACATTTACAACTCCGATAATTGTACCAGAGTAAGCAGGTTTTCTAGTGAGAAAAATTCCTGTGAAAACACCCACAATTACAGCCAGAAAAATAGCAACTAATGTTAACCAGACATGCCTAATGGTCTCATCTAAAATCTCATTGCTGTGGCTGGAAAAGAAAGTAATTATTTCGTTCATTTAAATTTTTGGTAATAAGCTTCCAGAATTTCAGCACGGCTGGCACTGTATAAAATATGGCTATCGCTATTCTTTACTGCGAATTGAGTTTTATCTTTTTCTGCATGATTTTCTAGAAAATGCAGCAATGGTATTTCTGAAGAGATAAACTTTAGCGGATCGGTGCCATTAATCTGCAAGTTCTTTGGAAATACATCGGCTAAATCTTCGAGTTCGATTACAGACATTTCGAGAAAGAATCTTTGTGAGTCGAAAAAGGATTTCACAAAGTCATTTACCGGATTAAAGAGCAAGTCTTTAGCGGTTCCCATCTGCACTATTTCTCCTTCACTCATCAAACAAATTCTATCTGCTAATTTCACAGCCTCGCCTACATCGTGCGTAACCATTACCATTGTTTTAGAAAGTAGGTTTTCGAGCTGCACAAATTCATCTTGCAAGTGCTGTCTGGTAACAGGATCGAGTGCACCGAAAGGCTCATCTAATAAGATCAAAGGTGGGTCTGCTGCCAATGCCCTGGCGAGGCCGACTCGTTGCCGCTGCCCTCCGCTTAACTCATCTGGATATTGCTTTTTCATTTCTGAGGGAAGCTTTAGTAAATCCATTAATTCATCTACTTTCTGCTCCATCACATTCGCTTGCCAACCCAGCATTTCAGGCACTACTTTGATGTTTTCTTCTACGGTGTAATGAGGAAATAAACCCGTTTGCTGAATTACATAACCAGTTTTTCTGCGCAGTTGCTCAACCTGTAGACTTTTAATATTTTCTCCATTAATTAGAATGGTGCCTTCATCCGGTTCTATAAGTCGGTTAAGCATTTTGAGAGTAGTTGTTTTACCACAGCCACTGGTTCCCAACAAGACAAACATTTCTCCTTTTTCAACTTTAAAAGAAATATTATTTACAGCCGCCTTGCCATTGTATAGCTTGGTTAGATTCCGTACTTCAATCATACCGGAATGTTCTTACATAATTTGCTCAAATACAAATCTGAGCCATTATTTACCCAAATAATTCAGATTTGATTAGTGCTGCTTTTTTAAATTCTGCAAGATCAATATTTGTAGCTATGCTTTTTTGCTGGCAAAAAGCTAGGATATTTTCTGTAGCAATGTTACCTGTTAAATCGTCTTTTGCCATTGGACAACCTCCCATTCCGCCAATAGCACCTTCTATACTTTTGCAACCGGCATTCCAAGCGGCTTCTATTTTTTCCATGGCTTTTTGAGGTGTTGAATGAAAATGTGCACTGATGGTCAAGTCAGGAAAATCAGAAATTACTTGTTTGAAAACAGCAGTAATCAAGTCAGGAGTGGCACTTCCAATTGTATCGGCCAAAGAGACAATGCCAACTCCCATGGTATTTAATTTGGCAACAAACTCACTTACAATACTTGGGTTATATTCTTCGTCATAAGGATTACCAAAACCCATTGATAGATAGACAACCAACTGCTTGCCTGCTTGCACAGTCTTATTCTGAATTTGCTCAACAACAGCAATTGCTTCATCAATAGATTTATTTGTATTTCGCTGTTGGAAGGTCTCAGAAATTGAAAGAGGGAAACCTAAAAAATCAATCTGTTGATGTTGAAGGGCATCTTCTGCCCCACGTAAATTGGCAACGATAGCCAGTAACTTAGATTTTGAGCTTTCTAATTCCAGATTTGCCAGTACTTCTGCCGTATCTCGCATTTGGGGAATTGCTTTTGGAGAAACAAAACTTCCAAAGTCTATTACATCGAAACCAACTTTTAAAAGAGCATTAATATACCTGATCTTATCTTTGGTTGGAATAAAGTCATGTAAACCCTGCATAGCATCTCTCGGGCACTCAGTAATTTTCATATTTTATCAATTCGGAATACGGTTAAGCCAAGTATCTATAATCTAAATTTTTAAACTTGATGCTTAAATTACAAACTGAATCGCTAAATAATTCAAAGCTCTTTTATGTTAATTCTTTCTTCTCAGTCACATTATCTATCCAATCTTTAAAACTGCTAGATTTTTTGAAAAAAGATTTTAAAATTGCTCCTCCGAATATTGACCCAACTAGAAATAAAATAATATTTATATAGAGCTCTCTTGGCTTTGTTCCATTCTCAATCAATATAAAATCTTCAGCTAATTGAATATTATCAGTTTCAAAAACTTTCATTTCATCATAACTAAAACTATCAAAACCCGATTTTATCACTCCTTTAATATCTATATCATTTGGTATACAAGTTGAATCAAGTAAACAACTATTTTTAACATTGTTCAATCTAACAAAGGCATTTACAATTACTTTTTCTCCATATAATATATCCTCATATTTTTCTATACTTACTATAGGATAAATCAAATCTATCCGAGTTTCAGAATCTTCATTTTGTAGCCAAACATATTCTCCAGTAGGATAACTATTTTTTATTTTGATGTATTTAGAAAACCCAACTCCATTTGACTCAATTTCTTCCATTTGAAATTCTTCTAACTCCCAACTAGAAAAGTTTACTATTAATCCACTTACACCTAGCCACAGTAAGTAAACAAATACGCATAGAAAAAATATTTTATTTAATACTATTCTCATGTTAAATATTATGATTTATAATCTACAAAACCCTCCATATCGTCAATATTTCCACTTTTCAAAGTTAATAGTATCTATTTAATAACTACTTAAAATATGTTAATTATCGACGTTAAAAACGATTATCTTTTTATCCAATATATCATTTCAGTAGTCTAATAATCCACATAGTACCAATCAAAAGCTATTACAAAAGCTTCAACCTTACTTTCGACATCTTGTCTTTGTATATTTCAGTTAAAACTCCTCATTACCAATGAAAACTGATACTATAATTCTATTCTTTTTTAGCTTACTCACATACGCTTGTTCTAACTCGCCAAATCAAGGCATTGCTGAGAAACCTAATATCATTATCATTTTTGCGGATGATATGGGCTATGGAGATTTGTCTTGTTATGGAAATCCGGTAAACAAAACACCTAATCTAGATAAGCTTGCAAGCGAAGGCATCAAACTCACTTCATTTTATGTAGCTGCTCCGGTTTGCACTCCTTCAAGAGCTGGTTTGCTTACAGGCAGATATCCAATTAGACACCTTCCGGGAAACTTGGGGCCAGAATCAAAACATGGCTTGCCACAGTCTGAAGTTACTATTGCTGAAATTCTTAAAACAGAAGGATATGCAACCGCAGCCATTGGTAAATGGCATCTGGGGCATGCAACACCAGAACTATTA